>MHYJ01000086.1:978-1529 GCA_001828445.1 Planctomycetes bacterium RBG_16_43_13 | reverse complement strand
CGCAGTTCAAGGGCGGTGATGTCGTCTGTGGTCTTCAGGCGACACTCCGCAGTGAGAAGGATACATATAAGGTGGGAGAGAATATTATTTTTGAATATGAGGTAAAAAATGTTGGCTTTGAGCCGCGTAGGTTAGTAGCTAGTGAACATACGATTTGTAATTCTTCTGACGGAACGTGGTTTCGTTCAGATTCTGAAGCAGAAATAGTTTTTAAGCGGATAGCTGGTAGCACAGCAAAAGGAGAGTGGAACGGAGCAAGTTTAACCGTAGATACTGGGATTCACCACGATGATATTATAGATATTATACTTAGTGCAGGAGAGAAAGTTATTAGAAATGCTGAAGTATATAAGGTTACTGATTTTGCGTCAGGGGAAATAGGTTCTGTTGCTTCCGGTGAATACGAAATTCAGGTGATATATTTGGCGAAGTCACAGAACCTGCTCAAAGACGCCCCCGACGACCTGAAAACCAATGTCATTAGATTTAAGGTTGAAGAAAGATGAAAATATATTTCTTAATATCCTTGCTATTTTTCTGCATAGCATCCT
>MHYJ01000086.1:0-927 GCA_001828445.1 Planctomycetes bacterium RBG_16_43_13 | reverse complement strand
GGGAGGCGGTAGATGGGGGACAAGTGGCGGAAATCCAATCTCTAATAAAGCAACTTGACGACAATAAGCCCGCCGTTCGTGAGGGCGCCACGAATGGGCTCATATTGATAGGCAAACCCGCAGAGCCGTATTTACAGGAAACGCTCACCGCAATAAAAGGCAAGAACGCCGAGGTCGAGTGGCGGGTGAAGCTAATTTTAAAAGCCCTCGCCATCAGAGAGCGAGCAAAGTTCTCGGATGGTTTGCTGAAAGAATTCCCGAATATCTACAGAAAACTGGCGAGGAGTGATGCTAATGCGAAATATGCGATATTTAAGGATGCTGCTAAAAAACGTCAGGGGGAAGAAGATTCGCCCTATGAAATAACTCTGGACGATATAGCAGGTCTAATAGGAGAGGTTCTTTTAGACGGTGGGGCAGGATTAACGGACTTACAAAAGAGAACAATCTGTAGTTTTGCTCCCCCATTAAGTTTGCCACACATTAAAAAGCTCCTCAAAGATAGTGATGCGAGTGTTCGCAGAAGTGCGGTTTCTGCCCTTGGCGAACTTGGAGCGAAGGACGCTATACCTGAGATAAAGGAATTGCTAAAGGATGGGGATGCCCTTGTTCGCAGATTTGCGGTTCTTGCCCTCCGCACCCTCGGCGTTTCAGAAGAGGAAATAGAAAAATTGGGAGGCAAGTAATAAATGCGGAATGTAGAGTGCGGAATGATGAATTTAGGAAATAGGAGGCAAGTAACGGAAATGCAAAAATCAAATATCAAAGTGCAAAATTGAGGAAGGACTATGATGGCGGAAAATCAAAATATATTGTATGAGAACTAATCAGTCCATTGTCCCTCTTGAGCGGGTTGAGAGGGCTATACTGCTTATCCGAGGGCATAAGGTGATGCTCGACAGCGACCTTGCAATGCTTTACGGAGTA
>MHYJ01000085.1 GCA_001828445.1 Planctomycetes bacterium RBG_16_43_13 | reverse complement strand
TTCTTTAGTTGCATCGTGGATTTTCTGCTCTAATTCCTTATTAAAATGGCTTATTTGTCTTAACATCTTATTAAGGTTCATCGTAAGCCATGCAATTTCACCGGTTGCATCTATATTGACTGTTGCTTGCAAATTTCCCCGAGTCGCTTGTTCCATACCTTCTACAAGCCGTTTTATGGGATTACTTATAGCTATATTGAGATAGATATACAACGTTACGGCTATAACTAATAGCACGACAATAGTCCAAATCATAAGATGGGTATTAGCGGAGGCAAGCCACCTCTCAGATTCCGTAACCGCTACCGCCATATGTATAACACCATCTATTGCTCCCTTTATATGTAAGGGCGTTGAAATATCAAGTAGCTGTCCCTCATCACTTTTACGACGTTCCAGAATTACTTTCCCTGACTTCATAGCTGTCATATCTTGTTCTGACGGGGATGGGTATAGCCGCTTCCTGTCAACGCTTGTTGCCTTTAGTTCAGTATTGTCTCCCTCAAGAAGAAATATTGTTATCTCCCTAAGACGAGTAGGACCTGTTATAAGACGTTCTACTTCCTTTTGTAACTTATCTCGTATACGTTGCTTCTTTTGTTCCTCTGTTTCGTCGTGAAATACTTGAGATGTTTCAAGCTCAATTTCCTTACCAAACCATCTATCGAGCCCTTCAGCAGTATTTCTTCCAATCTCCTCATACTGCAATTTTATCTGTTCTTCAAAGCCCTTAATGTATAGGAGAACAAGAACTATTATAGCAGGCACTATTATTAAACAGATGAGGGTCAATATCTTTAATTTTAGATTTACCCCTATCGGCTTCTCTACAGTATGCTGATGTTGATGCGGCATTTATAAATATCTCCCTATTTAATTATAATGTCTATACTAAAAAATGCAAATCATAATATAGGAGATAGGAATTTGGAAATAGGAGTTAGGAGTATATTCTTCCTAATTCCAAACTCCTACTTCCTTATTTTGGTGCTTGTATTTTGGTACTTATTTATAGGTTGTAACTGCCCTTACTTTTTAGGCATACTTTCCTGTATATCTTTCTTAAGCTTTAGAAACTTATCCTTCACACCAAATTTGTTCTTATCAAACTCAGGATAAGTGCGCTCTGCATTGCTTATAGTTGCTAATGCTACATCAAAATCATTCGCTTTACCTCTCATATACAATATATATGCGAAGTAGTATTTCGCCTCCCACCATCCTCTTCCCTCTTTTTCATACATATCGAATAAGTTGCCAAACACCTTGAGCGCCTTATCTGCCGCAAATGCGTTAGTAGATATGGTAGCCATACAGGCATACCCTAACTCTTCATACACGCCGAGTATACCCTGCTTCTGTTTCACAACATCCCTATCTATCTTCTCATCCTTATTAATAAGCTTATTCTCACTAATCACATTCTCCAATTCTGTTCGACAGTCGTCGAACTTGCCTAAGAAACCATAACAACGTGCAATCTTCAATCTGACTTTCCATTCAATATTCTGCCCATTACTTTTGTCCACCAACTTTATGTTCTGTCTTTCTGCCTCGCCCAATGCAAACTTATAGGCATTATTGGCGGCTGTCTCCCATGCCTCTTTTTCTGCAAATTTAGAAGTGTCTCTCCCCACAAATGTTACGTCTTCATTATCAGATGGGATTGGTATATTATTCAATCTAAGCCCTATCATAAATAATCTGTCTCCAGCGGCTATTATCTCCCTCTCCACATCAAGTTTGTCAGTACTTATAAATGCCTTCTCTAACCATGAATGGTAATATTTTACTGCCATCTTTTGATTGGCAGTAATCTTATCTTTAAGTTTACCCTCCTTGTCCTGTCTTATTAGATTCTCAGACAATCTATCATAGCCACTAGCTATATCCCTATATGAATTAGAAATCCCAGAAATACTTGGGTCTTTGGAAACTATACCTTCCAATACTGATACTGCCTCCCCTAATCGATCGCTAGCGATAGAAGCAGAGTTAGCCGCCTTCTTGTAGGATTCAGCCACATCTTGAGATGGATTTTTCTTTAAAGTATCTAAAATGTTTTCTACTGTTGACTCCGCCTCGCTCAGCTGGTCATTAGCAAGGGAAGCAGATGCCGTTACCTTATACTGTGATAGCGTCAAGACATTCTTCGGCTCTGCCGCGAGTTCATTTCCTATGTTTGCAAGAAGGTCGATAACCTTCTTTGGGTCTCGCAATTCCTTCATCATATACGTCTTACACACCATATCGTAGGACTTAAACATAAGGTCGCGCCTATACTCTGCCTTATCGCTTTCTGTCGGCATAGGTAATTTCCTTGCAAAGCCCAAAAACTTCTCTAAAGCACCAGCTGATTTCTTATAATAAGATACCGCCTCTTGGTGTTTTTTCTGCTTATCAAGATTAAAAGCATACATCCTATAACAATAACCAACCTTTACCAGAGCAGTTTCATATACTGCGGATCTTTCCTTAACAAGCTCATACTTCTGGGCAGCATCTAAAAATTTTCCTTGCCGTTCAAATTCCTCTGCTAAAAGGTAAGGCACAATATCTATTTTGGGATTGTTGGGGAAATTCCTATTGGCAAACTCTAACGCCTTTTCATAAGCCGCTTTATCAGCAGGCGTGCTACCTGGAGCAGAGGAAATTAGCTTGGCACATCTTATAGCATTTGCTACTGCATCTGGTGCTAACTCGTGTTTGGTATATTTAGTATATACTATTTCAAAATATTGCATAGCTTCTTTATACTTAGACAACGTCTGCGACATCCTACTCTTTGACTCGGCATCCTTACCTGCCTCACCAAGCTTCTCACTATCTTCCGATAACGACTCACCATTCATCTGATAGGCACGAGCTATCTGATAGTAAAACTCCGGCGACTGTTTCTCCTCTTCCGGCTTACCCTTCAAATCCTGCAATGCCTTTTTAGCTATTTCTACAGCTACATCATACTCTTTATCTCTTATCTTTCTCTTAACAGTCATCAGTAAATCGCTTGCTGATGACGATGCACCTCCTTCAACTGCACCTGCCATCTCCCGTTCGGCATCTTCACGCATCGGATGCCCCTCCGGAAGCGAATCTCTCACCTTTTTTGCTATCTCCTTAGCAGTTGCAATATCCTTGTCATTCTTCATAGCACGAAGCGCCCTCGCCTTCAGAAGCTGAGCTCCCTTACCAATTATATTATCAAATATGTTCGGTATTACCTTATAGAGCTCATCAATTGTATCTATTGTTTTCTTATTATCCTTTTCGTTCTGGAAATGTGTTTCTGCCTTGAAGTAATATCCGCGTGCTACTATATCCTGAACTTCTGAACTCTGGCTAAAATCATATTTATTACCGCTCTTGAAGATAGGTTTACCATCAGCATTAGCAGCATCCTTAATACCTATAGCACCGTCAAATGCCTCTATAGCTTTCTTAAAGTCACCAATATCCCTATAACACATACCCTGTATGATAGCAGCATTGAATATCTGTATCCTATCCCAGTTAAGTCGAAAATCAGCAAATTCCTTTATTGCTTTCTCAAGTACCTCTTTACGTTCGCCACTATTGCTTTCATATAATAACGACTGGTAATACAATGTCCTTGCCCTATCATATTCAGCATCCATTTGGTCAAACGCTATTCTATCAGCTTCTTCCTTGAGCGCCTTAACTTTCGGGTCATCATCAGTCAGATTATTAGTATACTTATATTCCTCTGCCGCTATCCTTTTCTCTTTTGCCCTCTCGCCTATAAACTTAACAGCATCATCAAACCTCTTATAGGCGGACTTGAAACTTTCTATAGCAGTGGCTCTTAGGTCCGACACTTTCTTAGGGTCTGCTTCTTCCTTTATCTTTTTTGATATACTCTCGCCACGGTTTAATAATATCCTCCCCGCTTTTAATATCGCATCTGCTAAACGGCTACTATTGGGGTTTGCCTTTATAAATTTCTCAAGTTCACCAAGCGCCTTACTAAGCAATTCTGACTGCTTAGCGGGGTCGGCCTCCGTATTCGCTTGCTGGGAATAGACGCTGGCGCTTATAAATGTAAGCTGTATATTATCATCCGCCGAAAGATTTCCCTTCTTTTTGACTTCTACTATAATCTCGTCTGCCCAGTCAAGCCATCCCCTATTCACTAAACCCTCGGCAAGCCCTAAATCAGAATTTGCTTTATCCCGTTTCTCCCCCTGGGCAGAAAGCAAAATAGGGATTGCAACAAATATCAGAGCAACAAGTAAAATTACCCTTATCCTGCTCATCTTAGAGCCCTCCTATTGCATTAGAAATGACAGATACCCTGTTATATGTAGGTTATTTTTTTATAGCACTACTTCTTCATAAACACGGCATCATATCTATAATACACCTCAAGCGTTAGGGCATTTATAGCAGTAGAATAAACCCTACCGCCTTCAAAACCCCAACGGTCAACATCTACAGGCCAGCTACCATCTGCACAACCATCTTTCCTTATGTGTTGATTCTTTACCAATGCATCCTTCATTGGGTTATTCCACTTCTTCCACACAGGACCATCAGGACCATCATATTGGAACATAGCAAGCGTCGCATAATACCAGTGGTAATAATCAATCTGTTTATCAGCAGCGTCATTGTTATTCCACTGGGGTATATTTTTTGTTCCTTGAACACTATCTGTTAACCGCTCAGCACCACCCTTTAGAGCAGGGTCACTCTTATTCTTTTCTACAAATATACGAACAAGCATACCTATTGCAGTCAGAGCATCGTGGTCTCCCCAATCACTATTTACCCCTTTTACTGATACCTTGCCTGTTCCTTTAGCGGTATAGCCAACCCTGTAGCTGTTATTTTCATCTGTTGCCTCTTTCACCCACACCATCGCACCGCCATATCCTTCCTTACCACCTAAGCCACTTATCTCTGCGGACTTCAACGCCATAACACACCATCCCATAACTGATGTGTCGTTATCACCCGGGCGCCATGTATATCTCCACGCCTTACGGTCGTAGCCGGTGGAGTCCTGATTCTGTGCGGCAAGGATATATCTAACTGCCTTTTGAGCGGGCTCCTTAAACTGGTTCTCGTTTGTCATACCATACGCCTCTGCCAATGCGAGGGCGGCAGTAGAATGATTATACATATACTTTTGCCCTGTCTTACCAACACATCCTTCTGCATCCTGCTGACTTATTAACCATGTTATCGCCTTCTTCACAACCTCGCCATATCTGTATTCCTTCTTGCTAACAAAATCATAGTAGTATTCTTTAGAAAGATGTGTATATCCTCTACCTAAAAATGCAAGAAGTGCCAGACCCGAGACACCTGTGTCAAATTCTGCTGGACCTGTTCCAGAGCAAGCACTGCCTACACAATTCCTCGTGAAGTTGCCTGCACCCCACGAACCATCTGCATTCTGATGCCTGCAAAGCCATTTCAATGCGGCATCTACAGCGCTCTCTGTTCCTGTTCCA
>MHYJ01000084.1:2135-11938 GCA_001828445.1 Planctomycetes bacterium RBG_16_43_13 | reverse complement strand
ACAAGAGAAACAAATGCAAGAAAAGATATGCCGCCCTATTTAGATAGGGCATCCAGTGCAACTAAAGAAACCGCACGTTCTCTCATAGATGAGGGGGAAAATCTACTAACTAAATATAGGTGGACAACATATGAATTTAAACTCAATGAAAAAGTGAAAGAATTAAAAGATAAGTTCGGGCTTGGAGGCAGTAAAAGTGATATGGAAAGAATGCGAGATGTAATAATAGATGTTAATAATAATGAAATGTCCAAAAATAATCCTAAAAAGGGTTACGCGTCAGCGCTGAAAAAATTAAGAGAATGCTTATCTACTATACAAGATGAAAACGCTAAGAAGACGGGAGATGCTATGATACAGTTATCAATATATCCGCAAGCAGAGGCAGAAGCCAACAAACTAATAGAAGATACTGACAATAAGATTAAACATGGAAAAGGTGAAGAAGCATTAAAATTACTCCAAGAAGATATTCAAAGATTTGAAGGAACAAACTCGGCAGAGAAACTTAATAAAAAATTAGAGGAAGTATCTAAATCAATAAAAAAGGTGATAGACCAGCCACCGCAGAAAAAAGGTGAAAGCGATAAGAAGCCCGAAGAGACACCACAGGAACCTTCTCCTCCTCAGGAAGAACCACCTAAAGAGGAGTAATAGTTATCTTATAATATATTTCTTACTTTGATTAAGAAAATTCGATAGCCCTTTCTGCTTTTCGCTATAGCCCTTTCTACCCATAATGACGTAGGATGCCTCTTTACCAGCGTCCACACCCGGCTGGTCAAATGGATTTACATCGTATAACGCACCAGCAAAAAGTGTCTGCATCTCAAGAAAATATAAAAAGCCACCAACTGTTGCCGGGGAAATATCTGGAAGAGTAATGGTATAGTTAGGTCTATTATTCTTCACCAACGCCGCCTCAGTGCCTAATTTCTCTGCCCGCATCAATTCCGACAGTTTTTTCCCATGCAAAAATTCTACCGATTCTTTTCCCTCGAATAAGGATGGTATATTCACCTCACACCTGAATTTCTCGACCTCTATGAAAGATACTATCTTATCATTTGGCCCCTCATTATACAGTTGAATCTGCGAGTGTTGATCCGTTACGCCGAGTGCGCTAATAGGTGTCTGCCCACAATTTATAACCGAGCCATCCAGAGAATCCTTCTTCCCCAAACTCTCCGCCCATAATTGCCTAAACCAATCAGCGATATCTTTTAGAGCATAGGCATACGGCATAGTTACAAGGATATGCTTACCTTTTTTTGTATCAAGCGTATAATTTATAAAGGCGGCTATAAAGGCAGGATTCTCAGCAGGATTTTCTCTGGAGACAATCTTATCCATCTCTCTTGCACCAGAAAGTAGCACCGATATATCTATACCAGAGAAGGCAGCCGTCAATAGTCCTACTGCCGATAATGCGGAGAATCTACCGCCCACGCCTTCAGGTATGCTGAACGTTCTGATACCTTCACTATTAGCAACGCTTCTAAGAAATCCTTTTGTAGCGTCGGTTGTAATCACTATATTTCGTTTAAATTTATCACCACATATATCTTTTAGACGCTTTAGTATTATAAGAAATGTGGCAAGCGTTTCTGTAGTTTCACCCGACTTACTAACTATGTGAAATAATGTATTCTGAGGGTCTAAAAACTCCAGTAGTGAGTATGTCTCATCAGGATCTACATTATCAAGGAAATAGACCTTGGGCCAATAATTTCGCTCTTTAGAGGCAATCTGATTATATAAAGGATGAGAGAGTGCAGTATGGATTGCCTTTGCACCTAATACGGAACCGCCTATTCCTATGTGAACGAAATTCTTAAACGTTCCTATACTTTCTTGGGCAAATGAAATTATATCCTTTGCGACACCTTCCTGATATGGCAGTTCAGTAAATGCAAATTTTTTATTATTCTTATCAGCAAGTAGATTATTATACCTTGATGCAAAATTCTTTAGCCCTATATTTAGCTCTTCCTGTGTAATACCATCTCTCTCACTTACTGTATCAGACATTACGTTCTGGAAATTAAGTGTTAGCATTTATGCTCATCCCTCGCCATTGCCAGTATCAATAATTTTAGTATCACTCTCTGAAGAGGTAATTCCAAGCACTTCTTCTACTTTATCGAGGAGTTGACGCTTTGTAAACGGTTTAGTTAAAAACCCATATAACCCATAGAAGAAACTCTTAGGAGTGCTCATAACCACTGCCTTTGCAGTTAACATTACGACCGGTATCTCCCGAGTACGCTCATCTTGTTTCAAAACATCACAAACCTGATAGCCGTCCATTTTAGGCATCATAATATCAAGAATTATTAGGTCTATACCACCGCCCTTGGCTATTTTTATACCTTCTATAGGGTCGTTGGCAGTTTTAACTTCATACCCATTGCCTTCAAGGAAAAACCTTACTATATTCAAGATTTTCTGCGCATCATCTATAGCAAGTATCGTATGGGACATCTAAGACATCCTTTTCTCTAATACCCAGCAGATTATCATAAATAATACGGAGAGAATAGCAAAATATTGGAGAAACGGCTTTTTAACTCTTGTAGTTTTCAAATCCTCGAATACATTGTCAGGCAAAAGATGTTCACTACCGTTATTATCGGATTCATTTTCGCTGAGCAGATTTACATATATATCCTTTTTATCATCCTTACTTTTCATTTGATACCTACCAACGCTATAGGGTATGAAACTAATCCTACCATCAGTATCTTCTGCAGGTCTTAACTTCTCATCATTTGCTAAATATCTAATAGATGCGTCTTTATACTCACGAGGTAGAAGCAGGGGGATGCCTACTTTAGCTGTAGTAAAATCAGATATCCAGCTTTTACGTTTGCTCCGTATAAACTCTACGTAGTTAGCCCAAAAGATTGGAAATGATGGATAATACATCCATCTACCCCCACCTACAGCATCCGCAGTAAGCTCAAACGATAGAACCAATATACTCTTTCCAACATCAGCATACAAAACGGCAATTGGCTTACCTTTAATAGTAAATACATCTTCAACTTGTAAACCACTCGATATTTCTCTCGCACCTACAACCTTCACTTCATCAATATTTACGTCCCTTAAAAGCTGATTACCCCCCTCATCTACTAAAGTTGAATCAAGTACCTTTCCAAATCTAAAACTACTAAAATCAGACGGTGGATTTACAATTACAATGTCACCACCTTTTGGTATTACGCTGGGCAACATCTCATTATAAATATAAATGTCGTATCCAGAAGAAGTAGGCACCTGTGAAACTGTTAAGTCCGTGTCTGGCATAGCGCGAAACGATTTGGATAAAAACCTATTATCCACACCTGACATCAGAACCTTCAACTGCCGACCGTTTAACTTAAATGCACCAGCTCCATTATCAACATCTAAACTATCATTTCTGTCTATTATTACCTCAATAAGATTGTTAGAGCCAATATCTACCTTTTCCAACACCAAAGTAGTTATACCAACTTTTGCAATGACGTTTTTAGATATACTACTATCTGCAATCCTTAGCGGTACTTCTATCTCATTGCCAGTAAAGTTACCTATTGCTACAAATATATCATATAACCCATCTGCTCTTTTATCTACACTCAATCTTGTTATACCTATATTATCGCTCTTCCCACCAACTAATATCCTTATAAAACGCTCGTTCACATCACCCAAATCAATATCCTTATCAGATACTAAAAACATTCGCACATTCTTCCCACCTGAAACGGATATAACAACATTCTTACAGACATCAACAACATCGCTCTCACAATCAGCAACACTAATTTTACGCAAGTAACTAAAAGCACCTCCTTTATCACCCTTAAAATAACTACTGTTAGAACCGGAAGTATATATCTCAACTGTATCATAATCCTGCAATGCGTTTATCAACTTCTCTACTTCTTCTACTGCCATATCAAATCGCATCTTAGTTGTGCTAACCCTTGTCTTCATACTTGCGGATGCATCAATAACAACGATAACCGTCTTTGGTTCTGTAGAACTAACCTCTACAAAAGGAGAGGCAATAGCTATTATACCGGATGCAACAACCATAATTTGGAACAATAATAAGACGTTAAAACGTGGTTTCTGGAGCGCATTTATCGGTGGATTTCTGTCCTTTATCCTGCCCCACAAATAAATACTTGGTATGACCACCCTCACTGGCTTCAGCCGCCAGAGGGTAAGTATAAACAATAGCGGTAAAGCCAAGGACAACCAAAGTGCTATAGGATTCTCGAAACCCACTTTATCACATTACCTCAAAATAAACGCCTCTCTTAAATAGACCATTATAACTTCTTCAAACGCGGAATCCGTAGGAGCAAAAATATAATTCATATTATAACGCATAGCGAACTGTTTGTAATTATCTATATGCCCTTTCAGTAATCTATCATATTCTATCAACTCCTCTTCACCGACAAATCTATCAATATGTGTGCTACCTTCGCTATCAAATAACCGTATCTTTCCTTTAGTAGATGGTTTAACCTCCTCATTAGATAAGATGTGAATAAGCGAAACCTCTGAGTTATTAAAAGTTAATTCTTTTACATCCTTCTGCATTTCACTATCCCAGAAGTCGGAAATTATAAAGAACGCCCCACCCTTCTTAGCAATAGAACGCGTCCTAACAACTATCTCTTCCAATCGTATAGACCTGTTAATCTCTAAACTATACAGCATGTCGAAAACCTGCGATGCACTATATTCCCCTCTAAAACCTTGTGATACAAACCCATCATTGGACCCCAAACATATAGTTATCTTATCCAAACAGACCAAACCAATATAAGCTAAGGCGGCTGATAATTTCTTGGCAAATATAAATTTAGAAGGTGCGCCAAAGTCCATAGATGGGCTGTTATCTAAAATAATGTATATCGGAACAGCATCCTCCTTTGCAAATTCCCTTATAAATAGCCCTTCTGACCTCGCATAGACATTCCAATCTACATATCTTATCTCATCTCCCTGCACATAGCCCCTATAATTCATAAAGTCAATGCCACTACCCACCCTTTTGGAAACTTTATTACCCTCAGCTACAGTTGGAAGTATTCGTTTTACAAATAGTTTCAACCTCTCAATCTTTCTGAGGAAATCGCTATCAAATATCTTATTAGTCACTATCCTATCCTTTCTCTTAATACAGTAATATCCCTCTTTATTTGTTTAGCTAATTCTGTAGAACTTGCAAACTTTTTTTCGTCTCTTATCTTAAAGAGTATCCTAATTTCAATCTCCTTCCCATAAATATCGCTGTCGCTGAAGTCAAGTATGTGAATCTCAACCACATCATTAACATATTTAACGTGGAATGTCGGTCTTTTGCCTATATTTGTAACACCATAGAATTTTTTGCCATCTACAACCACCTCCGCACCGTAGACACCAGTAGGAGGCCTTATACTGTGTAAAGGCATTATATTAGCTGTTGGAAATCCTAACCCTTTTCCCCTGCCATCGCCACTAATAACTGTTCCTACTACGGAAACTTGTCTGCCAAGTAACTCCTTTGCATCGTCCAATCTGCCATTACTTATAAGCTCTCGAATAAGAGAACTACTGACAGGTCTACCATTAAACTGCTCCGGCTCGCAGGAACGAACTCCTACTTTCAACTTGTCGGCAATACTCCTCAACAACTCAAAATTACCCTCTCTATCTTTGCCGAACATAGAATCAAATCCTAAAACTATCCCATTCGCCTTTAACTTCCCCACAACAATATCCCTCACAAATTCCTCTGCTGTATTAGACGCAAAATCTTCTGTAAATGGGATAACTATACAATATTCGACCCCTAAATTTTGTATAAGCTCGATTCGTTGTTTAATGGGAATAAGTAATGGAACGCTCTTATTATACAGAACCTCTTGCGGGTGGCGGTCAAATGTTACAATGATTGGGGTAAGTTTCGTTGATTTAGCCCATTCTACGACTTGTTCTATTACCTTGCGATGCCCTCTATGAACACCGTCAAAAACGCCCCACGAAACTATGGAACCCTCTATATTATCTATTGCTGGCGGGAATAATTCATAGTCCATAATTAGAATCTACAGCCCCACGGACTCCTTTACATCATATTTCCGCTTTTTCCCCCTCTTGAAGTCATCCTCAAGCTCAAAGATTATGTGTGAATATGCCTTCTTTTCTGCAGGTGTCATCTTATCAATCAGGAGTATGCCATCAAGATGGTCGATCTCGTGCTGAAATAGGCGAGCGTATAAACCGTCTGCCTCTACCCTTCTACGCCCACCATCCAAATCTATAATATCCACTATGACCTGCTCTGCTCTAAGAACCTGAGCAACTATACCAGGTAAACTAAGGCACCCCTCCTCCTCCCGCACCTCGCCAATTTTCTCTACAATCTCAGGATTTATAAACACCTCTTCCCCTTCCTGCTTACCCAGTAAATTAGCAACTATTATTCTATAACCATATCCAACCTGAGGTCCCGCTAACCCAATCCCCCTACTCTCATACATAATTTTGAACATCTCTTTGACTATATCTTTTAGGTTGGCTATTTCTGTCTTTTCAATCGGCTTCGATACCTGCCTGAGCCGCGGGTCGGGATAATATACAAGCTCCATATTCTTCTTACTCATAAAACATTTTCTTCTACAGTTTTCGATTATATATAGGAACAATAACTAAAACAAGAGAAAGCTTGATTTTATGCCTCTTTGCCTATATCCTTTGAAAATATACCTATGACAACATTATCTTACATAACAACAGGAGAATCACACGGCAAGTGTCTCACCGCTGTAATAAGCGACGTTCCATACGGTACATCCATAAATGAAGAGGCAATAAATATTGATCTTGCTCGTCGGCAAGGCGGCTACGGTAGAGGCGCCAGAATGAAAATGGAGAAAGACACCGTCGAAATCCTTACAGGCATCCGCCACGGGAAGTCACTCGGCAACCCAATTACTCTTATGATTAAAAACAACGTCTCAAATATCGAGGAGCTCGGCAGTATAACCAAACCCCGTCCAGGCCATACAGACCTTGCGGGTGCTATGAAATATGGCTTGACGGATGCACGCGACATATCCGAGCGTGCGAGTGCAAGAGAAACGGTCGCCAGAGTAGCCGCTGGCTCACTCGCCAAACAATTACTTTCACTATTCAATGTCGAGGTCTGTGGATATGTAGTATCAATAGGTAATATAACATCAAATATTAGGATAAATAACCCATCGGAATTAAGGACAAAGAGAGACGCATCTCTCTTTTACTGCCCTGAGGGAGAAAAACTCGACGAGAAAGTAAAACAGTTAGTAGATGAAACAACAAAACAGGGCAACACGCTTGGGGGCACATTCGAGGTTGTTGTATTTAACGCACCGCCCGGCTTAGGCAATTTTACAACCTGGGATGGCAAACTCGACGGCAGGTTAGCATACGCCCTTATGTCTATTCAAACAGTAAAGGGTGTCGAAATCGGCTCCGGCTTTCAATCTGCAAGAATGCCCGGCTCAGAAGTCCACGATGAAATTGTGATGAAAGACAACAAAATAATCAGAAAAAGCAACAACGCCGGTGGTATCGAAGGCGGTATAACTAATGGCGAACCGATAGTAGTGCGTGCCGCCTGTAAACCCATCTCCACGTTGCTAAAGCCACTCGCCACCGTTGACTTGACGTCAAAGAAAGAGGCAGAGGCACAATACGAACGCTCCGACGTTTGCGTCGTCCCCGCTGCATCCGTTATAGGCGAGGCGGTTGTAGCATTCGAGATAGCCGCCGCATTTCTCGAAAAATTCGGAGGCGATACACTCGAAGAAGTAAAAGAACGTTATAACACATATCTTGACAGAATAGGCAGTATGTTCTATAAGAAGTAATATAATTAGGAGAACTCTCCTTGGCAGAAGACACAAAAGTAAATACCCCTACGAGTAATTCTGAAGAACAATCTACCATTAAGAGTATCTCCACTTTATCCCTCGTATCCCGCCTCCTCAAATACGGCTGGAAATATAAATTACTGATAGCAGTGGCAATAGCCATTATGACCGTCTTGGCGGCTATAGATAGAGGCAGGACAATATTAATAAAGCCCATCCTCGACGAAATACCAAAAACAGGTGACCTCGAAAAACTAAAGGACTACGCCCTTATCGCCCTCGGGCTATCTATACCACTCTTTATATTCAAATACGCAAAGGAATACCTTACGAGCTATCTTATTCAACACATCATAGTTGATATCAGAAATAAGGTCTGCGAGCAGATAGTGAACCTGCCGATGCGATTTTTCCACAGCAGAAGATACGGCGATATAATCTCACGCACTACGAATGACGTAAATACTATGCAACCCGCCTTTTCATTCTTCTTCGATGACGCCATCTTCCAGCCCCTCCTAATGGTAGCAGCGATAGGGCTTATGTTTTACGTCAATTGGAAACTCGGACTAATCGTTACCTTACTCTATCCCATATATTTAATTCCAACCGTAATGTTAGCAAAGAAACTCCGCAAGGCAAGACGCAAGAGTTTGGAAAAACTCGGCGACGTAACGGAGACAATGATGCAGATATATTCAGGTATCCGCATAGTAAAGGCATTCAATATGGAGAACGATGAGGTAGATGAATACAAGACACGCAATAAGAGTTTTCTGAAAAAACTTATGGCCGCTATGAGAAAAAAGGCACTGAGCGAAAGTTTAGTCGAGTTATTTATAGGGCTCGCCGCAGGCGTCCTTATGTTTATAAGTGGATGGCTCATAGTAAAAGGTGAAATCTCTGCCGGTGGCATAGTCCTCTTCGCATTGGCACTTGGAATGATCTACGCATCAGTTAGGACTATTACCGTCAGCTACAATAAGATGCAGGACGCCGCCGCTGGATGCGAGAGGGTCTTCGAGCTTCTGGATATGCACACCACCTATTCCCAAGAAGACGGCACTGTAGAACTCTCGCATATAAAAGGCGGTGTAGAATATCGCAATGTAAGTTTTGCATACGACACCCAGCCCGTTCTGCAAAACGTAAATCTAAAAGCAGTCCCGGGCGAGGTAATCGCTATCGTCGGCAGGAGCGGCGCGGGTAAGTCCACCCTCCTCGACCTCCTCTGCAGATTTTATGACGTAGTAGATGGTGAGATACTTTTAGATGGCATAGAGACCAGACAACTCAAACGCAGTTCGCTCCTCGCAAATATCGCCATCGTCTCTCAAGAGGTGTTTCTATTCAATACCACTATCGCAGAAAATATCCGCTACGGCAGGCGCGACGCCACTAAAGATGAGATAATTGCCGCCGCCAAGACGGCGAATATCCACGATTTCATTATGACTCTCGAAAAGGGCTACGATGCAATCGTGGGCGAGCGCGGCGCCAAACTCTCAGGCGGACAGAGACAGAAAATATCAATCGCCCGCGCCGTCCTGCGAAATCCCTCCATACTAATCCTCGACGAGGCAACCTCACAACTCGACACAGAGTCGGAGAAACAAGTCCAAGCGGCGCTGAATAATTTGATGGGGCTCGACACCTTAACTAATAGTAGAAAAGGGCGGATAACCTTCGTCATCGCCCACCGCCTCTCGACCGTCATAAATGCGGACAGGATTATCGTGCTGGAGAACGGCAGGATAGTCGAGACGGGCAGGCACGCCGACCTCCTCGAACACGGTGGCGTCTATGCAGGGCTGTATAAGACGCAGGTGATAACGTAGGGAGTTAGGAGTTGGGAGGGCAGAGTTCGGAGTGTGGGATTAGGGGTTTGCGGAA
>MHYJ01000084.1:0-2103 GCA_001828445.1 Planctomycetes bacterium RBG_16_43_13 | reverse complement strand
CGCATTCTTAAACGGGGTTCGCGATTACGGTTACGCCGATTCGGGTGGCACAGAGGTCGTTTGCGATACTATCCCACGCTTTTTCGCCAGTAGGAGCCAGAGAGGGACGGCGATAAGCCCTACAATAAATACGAAGGGCATCCCATATCCCAGCACCTCGAGAATTACTGCTATCCCTTCAAGGAAGTGAGTAGAGCTATTATGTAAAGAAGTGGCAAGGATTCCTTCGCCCTTTGCTGCCTCGAGCGCTACCGTCTCCGCAAATGTAATAGTAACTAATGCGAGTTCGCGATAATCCACCTCGCCTGTAGATGGCGCCTGCCTGCCTGATGAGGACGGCTCTATCCTCTTCGCAGTGATATTCTCGCTCAGGACTTCCCCGCTTTCTCTGACGAATCTGACGAAGTCGTTGAAGTGCGCGGTGAGCACCTGTGCAGTTAATGTCCCCCGCCGTCCATTTTTACTACCCTCCATAGAGAGTTCTATGAGTTCCCCTTTCTGCTCTGTGAGGGATTTCTCTAATTTCTCCTCGATTTCTATTGCGCTTTTTACTTGCAGATGGAAGGTCGCCTGACGTTTGTAGGGTTTATCCTGCAAGAGCTGAAGCATAGGAAGGGATTTGGCGGGAATGGCGGGTCTAATAAGAGCGGGAGCAGTTGTGGGTTTATTCGCGATTTTATTCCCTACTTTGCTACTTGCGAAATCCCTCTGAGTGGCATTGTTCTCAACATCCCCTGTGCCAAACATCCCACTTCGGCTTTCTACATCTCCAGATGATTTGTATCGGTCTGCTGAATATTCTGCAGTCGGTGTCATCATTCCTGCTGCCTGCTCGTTCCTCGACATATCCCGTGTCGATGCACTATGCATAGGTTCGTAGAAGAACCCCGCAACGAAAACCAGTGCGAGAGCTACTCCTATTCCCAGAATTATCTTTGCCTTCTTCATAGTGTCCTCCTCTCACATATTACCTTCGCCCGTTTTACGAGGCAGGGCGATATCGCCTCTTCCTGTCCTATTATTTAGACGCTGGCGGTGTGCTATTTGTTTCCAAAATCCGTAAAAAACCGATTGTCATTCCGCAATCCGCATTCCTAATTTACCCCCTTCCTCTCCTCCTCCCTTATCACGTCCAGTATGGCGGATGGCGTTTTGGCGACTAGGAGATGCTGGCGAGTATCCTCATAATTCAGCAGGCGAGCTATGCCCGCGAGCGTCCG
This sequence comes from Planctomycetes bacterium RBG_16_43_13, assembly GCA_001828445.1. Next base: position 883 of record MHYJ01000084.1, on the reverse strand, counting down.
CACGTTGTGTTTCACATCCTTCCGCGTTATTATGAGGAGGACTATTATCGTGGCGTTCTTGCCATCTGCCGACTGAAACGGCACGCCCTCAAGCGACACTGCGACTGCGGCGGCTGGTCTCTCCAAAACGTCCACCGTAGCGTGCGGAATCGCGACGCCGTGCTCCATACCCGTCGAGCATATATTCTCCCTCGCTATCAGTGCGTCCAGAACTGCTTGCCTGTGATGTTTGGGAATATCGCCACTTGCTATGATTACATCCACGAGCCGCCCTACCGCATCCAATTTCGTCCCCGCCTTAAAATTGGTGAGAATGACCTTCTCACTCAGTAACTCTGATAGTTTCATCTTCTTCTTCCTTTCTAAAAATTCTTAATATCATTTATCGCCTTCTCTACTTCTTCTAATTGTTCTTTCAAACTTTTAATATGTTCGCCCTCACGCTCTACTATCTCGTCAGGGGCGTTCGAGCGGAAACTCTTGTCGCTCAACTTCGCCTCCGACTTCTTAATCTGCTCCAATAATTTAGTGCGGGTATCTTCCTGTCGCTTTAACTCCTTCGCTACATCTATTTTACCCTCTAATAAGACGTATAGGGTAATATTTTTCGTAACGACTGTGGCACTCATCTTCGGCTTTTGTGATACGTAAATAATTTTATCCACATTTGCTATATCCTTCCAGCCGAAGCCACTGCTAAATGTCTTACCCTCAAAGTGATGTTTGCTTTCACCAACAATCGCGACTGATAGCGGTGTCTTTTCAGATATGACCATACGATTGCGAACCTCACGAATACCTCTAACAATCTCCATTACACTCTCCATACTTGTCTCAACACCCAAGGATATATACTTCTCATCCGCATTAGGCCAATCCGCCA
>MHYJ01000083.1 GCA_001828445.1 Planctomycetes bacterium RBG_16_43_13 | reverse complement strand
CATCGCCTCAATTTGTAAGACACCCGGCATAATAGGCCTACCTGGGAAATGTCCCTGAAAGAACGGCTCGTTTATTGTAACATTCTTTATCCCAACAGCATGTTTGTAGCCCTCGAGTTCTATAACTTTATCTATAAGAAGCATAGGATATCGATGCGGAAGTATCTTCGCCATCTCTCTAACGTCAAGCCACGTCTCAGGTTTTTTGCTTCCTTCCTGCGGCTCGCTACATACTTCCCATATCTTCTTGACGAGCTTTACGTTTGTAGAATGGCCTGACTTTACTGCAACTATATGTGCCTTTAGAGAGGCATTCAACAGGGATAAATCACCTAAGAGGTCAAGTATTTTATGTCTAACAAACTCGTCCTTAAACCGTAGTTCATTATCTATAACGCCATTAGAATCTATAACAAGGGTATTTTTATAATTAGCCCCTTTACCCAAGCCCTGTTGTAGCAACACGTCCGCCTCGTTTTTTAGACAGAAGGTTCGCGCAGGGGCTATCTCACTGGCAAAACTTATTTCGTTGATATTAAGCGAGAGGTGCTGTGAGCCAATATAGGTACCATCATAATTAAGGGTATATGACACAGTAAGACCATTCTCAGATGGAAGGGCTACTATTGTTACCTCGTTATCCATTATGCTTATTGGCTCTTTTATGGTAATGACCCGCTTAGGCGCATCCTGCTCTATTATCTCTGCCTGTCGCAGTAAGTCCACAAACGGCTTGCTACTGCCATCTATTACAGGAACCTCAGAGGCATCTATTTCTATATCAAGGTTATGTAACTCTAATCCAAATATAGAGGACAGCAGATGCTCCACTGTTTCTATTTCGACGCCGTCCTTTACTATAGCAGTTCGTCTAAGCTTCGCATCTACATTTTCTACAGTAACAGGCACCCGTGGTTTGTCTGGTAAATCGACGCGTATAAATGTGATACCACTATCCTGCATAGCCGGGAGTATGCGGAGCTTTGCCTTCTGCCCACTGAATAGGCCTACTCCTTCTATCTCTACGCCCTTTTTTATTGTCTTCTGTAGTTTCTTCATACAGGATGTCTAAAATACAGAATGCTTTGATGGTTTAGTAATCTCATCAATAGAACTTTTTAGCGCCTCAATTTGCTCTTTTAACGCCTTCATATCATTAATTAACTCTGGTAGCTTTTTCAGCGATGCCCACTCGCGCAGTTGTTGTTTATGCGGCTTAGCAGGTGCTCCAGAAATGACACTGTTCGACTGAACATCCTTTGACACGCCTGCCTGAGCGGCTATGGTTACATTGTCACCAATATTTATATGCCCAACAATACCTACCTGACCGCCAAGCTTGGCATTTTTACCAATTCGAGTGCTACCGGCTATACCGCATTGAGCGGCTATAACGCTATTTTCTCCAATCACAACATTATGTGCAATCTGGACTAAGTTATCAATCTTTGTCCCTTTCCTAATGACAGTTCTGTCAAAGCGAGCCCTATCGATAGTAACATTTGCACCTATCTCCACATCATCTTCTATAAGAACACTCCCTATCTGCGGTATCTTATGATGGATGCCATTTAGTAAGGCATATCCAAAACCATCAGAGCCGATTACACTGCCGCTGTGGATTATAACCCTATTACCTATTTCTACCCTCTCACGGACTACGACGCGGGGATATATGAGACAGTCGGAGCCAATCCTTGCAGAGAAGCCGATATATACATTCGGATATATTACACTCCCATCGTCTATCACCACACAATCCTCTATAACAGAATAGGCACCAATAGATATATCTTTGCCAATCTTAACACCATTACCAACTACAGCAGTAGGATGAACACCTTTATGCGGTTTTATTGATGACGGGGTAAAGAGTTCTACTACCTTCGCAAACGCCAGGTCAGGATTCTTTACTATTATAGCGGATATCTTGTCCCGCACTGCATCTACTGATTCCTCTGATATAATAACCGCAGATGCTTTTGTGTCGCATAATAGACCGCTGTATCTACTATTCGCTAAAAACGATAGGTCTCCATCTCTCGCCTCTCTGAGACCTGACACGCCGGCTATAGTAATATTACCGTCGCCAAGCACCTTACCATTTAGGTGTTTTGCTATCTCAGAGAGTATCTTTGAAACGGGCTTATCTACCATCGCTCCCTTTTTTCTTTGCATACTCTTCATTCAATTTCTTAACAACCGCTACAGTTATATCAATCCCATTATCCGCATATAGAATGCCCCTGTGAGCTATACTGTGAACAGGGTCTACCTTCGTATCAGTATCAAGGGGCTCATCTACCTTAAATACTATGCTTACTGCCTGCTCCTCGCATACCTTCTTTATAGCGTCTTTTATATCGTCATATAATCTAACCTGATATTCCGCCCTCATATCGAGTAGTTTCGCCTCGGACATCTTCTGTCCAAGGTCGTATTCGTATTTTGCCTTCATATAGTCCTTATACTTTTCCTCGAGCGTCCTCTTCAATCCTGCCTTTCTTGCCTCTTTATACTGTGCATCAAGCGAGTCCATCCGCTTCTTTATTTCATCTAACTTCTTAGCATCTTCCTTATATAGATTTTCTATGTTCGACTGTATATCCTTCAATCCCTCGTATTTCTCAGAACAGGCCTGAAGATTTACTACACCTATTTTCAGCTGTTGGCTTACCTGTTGAGCAAATCCCTTATCTCCAGAAAACACCGATAGGATAGCCAAACCCACAATAGCGACAACCAAACCACCTATTAACATCTTACCTCTTGTCATACCTGCCTCCTTTCAAAAATATATTAACTAAAATAACACACCCATATCGAATGTTATAAGTGAGGTCTTGTCCCCATCCTCTTCACTTACTGGGAATCCAAAATCCAGAGCCAATGGCACCCCGCCAAACTGCTGTATAGTAAACCGTATGCCGAATCCTGCACTCATCCTGAACTCACTCGTCTTCATAGCACCAAAATTTCTGTCAAGATTGGCAACGTCATAAAACACTACACCTCTTAGCGTGTTCTCATATATAGGAAACGAGTAGTTCGCACTGCCAAAAGCCAGAGCCCTACCACCAAGGGGCTGACCATTTTCCCTCGGGCCTATACCCCTAAACTTAAAGCCCCTTATGCTATTAGCACCACCTGCGAAGAATCGCTCAAATAGGGGTATCTCATTACTCCCATCTATAGTGTCTGCCAAGCCAAGCTCACCATTAAATCCAACAACATGTCTTTGTCCATTATCCATAGTGTAAATTGGATAGAAATAAGCAGTATCAAGACGGGCTTTCGTAAAATTGAAATCGCCAGGCAAAAAACCGCCAGCATATTCATAGGAAAATCCGACAGTATATCCCTCTGTCGACATAAACTGGCTATCCCTTGTATCATATCGTATACCAGGTGTCATAGAAAACTTGCTATTACTGCCTTCTAAGTCCTTAACTATTTGAGGTGCATTATCATCAACACTACCTATAGAATATTGAGAGAAGTCAAAGCCAACACTTGTAACTAAATAATCGTCCCACCATCTCTTATCAAAGCTGACAGAGCCACCTATTTTACTCTCCTCATATGTTTCCCATATAGTCCCAACTTTGAATGCACTTAGTCCTACTCCATAACTATAGCCAAACATATACGGTTCCCTGAAATCAGCCCTATATGTAGAACGTTTCGCACCCGGCGAGAGCGAAAGTCGCATAAACTGACCGCCGCCAGAAAACGCCTTCCCTGTGAATACGTCAGATACGCTCTCAGGCGTATCAGTTGCATCGAAATTCCTCTGCGACAGTTCAATCAAACCAACTACGCCAAAGTTAGTATTATAGCCACCAGCAAATCTAATATTCCCCGTCTGTATCTCCTTCACGTTGATTGCAATATCACGTGTGTTCGGCTCTTCACCATCCTGCTGGATTACCTCAATATTGGGGTCGAAATAACGTTTATCTCGTAGGCGCTTGATGCTTTTATCTAATTCCTTGCTATTAAAATCCTCTCCTGGATACACCCTAATATCGCGACGTATAACATCATCTCGTGTCTTTTCATTGCCGCGAATAGTAATTCTGCCTACTCTCGTCTTTTCGTTCTCCTTTATCTCAAAGATTAAATCGAGCATCTTACTGTCATGATGGAACAATTGCTTCGGATTTATCTCAACCGCAGTATACGCCAACTCGCCATACTTCTCCCTAATTTTACTAACATCCACCTGTAGATTATTCTCTGTATAATAAGCACTTTCTTTGGACTTCAGCCAGCCGAGGATTTCAACATCCTTAAATATGGTGCTACCCTTAACCTCTATCTTGTTTACTTTATATTTTTCCCCTTCCTCTATATGCATCTTTATAAATACCCTTGTCTTGTCTTCACTAAAGTTGATGCCTTCTACAAATACCTTATTCTCACCAAATATATCGAGCCATCCCTCTAAACGATAATACAACCGTATCCGCTCTAAGTCCTCTACCAGATTTTTCCCAATGTATGGGCTGGAGCTGAACCATCCGTTCTCCTTTGTAAGTATGACACCTTTCAAGGTACTATCGCTAACGGATTCATTCCCGCTAAATTCTACTGACTCAACCGTTACTAATGGCCCCTCCCGTATATTCCAACGAAGCTGGACACCGCCCTCGGCATCCAGAATTTCTTCACTAACATCCACAAAGTGATATCCCTTACTTTTATATGTATCAGTCAGATAGTTTCTATCCAATTTGAGAAGATATGGATTCAGCATATCATTGACCTTTAGACGTAGATTGGGCTCTATATCCTTCTTATTCAGCGACTTCAAACCATTTAGCTCTACACCCTGTATAACTCTATACTCTCTAACTACAAAGGTGAGTTTTATAGAACCGGGCATATCAGTTACCTCATCTGCTCTATAATCCACTTTCTCAAACAGACCTGTTGCGAAGAGCCGTTTAACGTCTTTTTCTGCGAGTTCTTCAGAGAATATCTTTCCCTCTCGAGATTCCAATCTATCCCTAAAATTACTGAAGCTATGCCGACTAAACCCCTCTCCAGATACTTCTTTTACTACCTTTTTATCTTTGTCATCCTGTGCAGACGAAATAACGGAGGGTATTACTAATAACAGAACCGCTACTAATGATGATACTACTACGTTGCCTTCTACCTTCACTATAACTATTACCTCACAATATCACCTGTTAGCTACGACGCCTCTATCCCAATATTTGGGTCTTCAGGCGAGGTAACGTATAAGACAGGTAACATATATCAAATGTATCTACATATTGCAAGAAAAATGTTTAACTTGTTGCTTGACAGACAGTCGCTAAATACCTAAAATCCTCCCTATGCCCAAGCCAAAGAAATCCCACCGCAAGGCGAAGCCCAAACACACTAAATCCAAGTTAAAAAGACACACTCCACGTCATAGTGAGAGAAAGATAGAGTTATATCCCATAAGGTTTAAAGAAATATACAAGAAGAAAATCTGGGGTGGTAATTCCCTGAGGAAGGTTTTAGGAAAACGAGGAACGCTACCAAAGACAGGCGAATCGTGGGAAATAACACTACACGAAAAAGACGTAAGCATCGTAGCTAATGGCTACTATAAAGGATGGCCACTCGCCAAGCTTATCTCACATATACCGCAGGAGATTATGGGTAACGAACATTATATGAGATTTTATAATAATTTCCCGTTGATAGTAAAGTTCATAGATGCGAAAGAGCGACTCTCATTACAGGTTCATCCTTCCGATGAACACGCCCAAAGATACGAAACGGAAGGCAGTGGAAAGACAGAGACCTGGTATGTAGTTTATGCCCCTGAAAACGCAAAGGTAATAAGAGGGGTCTTACCAGGAACCACAATTGGTGAATTTATGAAACATCTACAGGATAACACTATAGATGAATGCCTAAACGTTATGTCTGTACAAGAAGGGGATGTTATATTTATACCGCCCGGCACCATACATACTGCTTATGGTGGTGTAGTACTGCTGGAGGTTCAGCAGAATTCAGACATCACATATCGACTACACGATTGGGGCAGAACTGACTTCAACGGCAGACAACGGCAGTTGGATACAGAAAAGGCATTGAACGTTATGGATTTCTACTCTATGGGGGTAAGTAAGTATAAGCCCATTAGATTAGGCGGCTACTCATATAAGCGTAAATTATTGCTAAGATGTGAAAAGTTTGTGATGGAATTGATGGAATTCAGAAAACGTATAAAGGAAAAAGCATCAAATGACAGATTCCATATACTTACTATAATAGATGGGACTGGGGTATTCTACTATGGCAAAGATAAAAAGAGGAAGACGACATTCAAAAGAGGAGAGACATATCTTATACCTGCATATATTGGTGAGTATGACATCGCTACGCGTGGGAACTGCACTATCGTCTGCTCGTATGTAATGTAGCTGTCTTCCTTACATGTTTCGCAAGTCCATATTTGGCACAAACTCTTTCTCTATTTTAATTATAGAATATCTACTATA
>MHYJ01000082.1:10890-13015 GCA_001828445.1 Planctomycetes bacterium RBG_16_43_13 | reverse complement strand
CAAACCACCCTACGTTTCTGTATAGATTTAGCCGTTTTTTAGTGGCACAACTTTTGCTCTATATACGAATAAGTGTCCCCGTAGCTCAATTGGATAGAGCAAGCATCCGCTAAATGCGAGGTTGTGGGTTCAAGTCCCACCGGGGACGCTTGTTTGAGGAGAGGGTAGGATTATATGTCCTACCCTTTTCTCATATTTTTCGCTTGACTTTTTACTTAAAAATGTAGTACCATTCATATAGCGGATGCCAAAGCTTTTGAGCTACGGAGCTATCCCGACCCCATCAAAGGAGTCGGGATTTTTTATTCTCTTTTTACTCTATCGCTTTGCCTACCGCCTCGTCTTTGGTCATCTCCCCTGCGAGCACCTTCTCCGCCGCTCGGAGGAAGAAGCGTTTCATCAGGTTGTGTGCGAGGCGGTTCTTCTTCATCTTCGCCCTATTTTCTCCGCGTGCGATGGCGACGAGCCGCTCCGCATCCGGATTGCCGACCCGCTCGGGTAGTGTAATCACCTCTAAATTGGATGGGGCACTGCGAACTGCCCCGTGCTCGGCAGTGTCCGCCACGACCACCTCCGCCTGTAACTGGACTATGCCGACATCAAGTGCGGAGAACGGGACCCAGTCAACACCCCACCGCTTCGGACGCACACCGAAGCCAGTGAGTAGGATACCATCCGTGTGAAACGTCTCCTCTCCCTTCTCCATAGCGATGACCTGCTCCATTTGATGTGAGATGGGCATAAGTTTATCCTTCTCGATGAACTTCATCCCTTCTAATTTAGGGATACCACTCCCTACCTTGATTATCCCTATCAGGCGGTCTATCATCTTCACACCCCGCAGATAGAGACGCATCCAGAGGCGATATACCTCATCAGGTGGAGTATTAGTAAGCACCGGTGGTTTTAGCCGACAGAGGATACCCATCTCTCCATTCGGCAGTATCACTAAAGATGTGAGTAGTCCGGGCGACGGCGGTAGCCCTGTAATAAGCGGCGACCGTAGACGAGGGTATGTAAAGCCCGATGTCTTAGCAAGCATATTGCACCTTATGAAGAGGTCGTAACCGCCCATAAGCACCCCGCCGGGATTACAGGATATTATACTGCCGCTCCTGTTGGTTGTCATCCTTTTTTCCTGATGATATGCACTGCCGAGCATCTTGGCGAGTGCCTCCCACTCTGCACGTCCCTTCACAGTCAGCACCCTATTATATAGGCCTGAGAATGTAGAGACGCTGGTGCGCACCATTAGCTGACGTTCTGTGCGGACGTCGTTGTATTCGACGGGGTAGCCCCTTAGGACGAGCATGCCCTTCCAATTCGTAGCAACCATTTTATCCGAGAGGTCCACGCCTCCCTTTACCTGTGCAAAACTGCGACCGATAGCCATAAATGCCTCCTTTCAAAACAGTTTTTAGTTCTCAGTTTATAGTTCAGAGTTAGGAACACCCTAACGTCAAAGCAGAACCATAAACTTGAAACTCTAAATCCTAATATCGAAACACGAAACAAATCCAAATGACCAAATCCGAAAATCCACGAGAATTGGTAGGTGGTAGATGGAGGGTGGGGTTTAGGATTTAGTGGTTCGAATTTAGGATTTGGGACTCACTGTCCCTCCATATATATACAACCTTTTTTAAGGGAGGGGGGGGGTATCACCCAATATAAGTTGCTTATGGACAGGGGTTTACCACAGACCTGCGAAATTATTGAAATTTCGCCATTTTACGATTTTTCGCATTTTTCCTGCGGAATTTCACACACCACGCATAAGCCATTGACTTACACGGACTTACACAAGGTATGCAGAGAAAATATTTTTCATTCTTTTTACTTTTCCTGTGATTTCCTGTTACAGGATACTCTATCGAAAAGTTTTTTACAGGGTCTTTTCCTCATACTCTATCTCATAGACAAGGTAGCACGAACCAAATCCCACCATATTGACTTCCTGTCCGCCCCTCTTATATTCCTGAAGTGAAAGTTTGAGACCTTTACATTTTACTACTACGCGGTTTGTGCGGGCTTGGAAGAGTTTGTCGATTTCCGTTAGTTTATTCCACACACCCTTATTTGCGGCGATAATGCCTGCATTCTGTATATAACTTTGTGCCTTTGC
>MHYJ01000082.1:7479-10883 GCA_001828445.1 Planctomycetes bacterium RBG_16_43_13 | reverse complement strand
GGGGAACTGCATCTGTAGAAATCAGGATACACAGACAGAAGTTGCCCAACTACAGTCATATCTATATACGACATCCAGGCATGTGTGTTGGGTGCGATATCATCTAACTGAAAACCGAACAACATACCGTAATCGGACTCGGAGATGTTACCCTCTTTCTTCATAATCATAGAGTGCTCGCCGAACTCAATTTTCACTTGGTCGCCTGTGGTTTCAACATTCGGCTCACTATAACGAGAACACGAGCCCACAAATATAGTAAACATCATCAGGATAGAAAGCGCCCAAAACCTTAGAGCAATTCTCTTCATAGAAATCTCCCTTCTCTTAAGAACTAACTATTGTCCCCTTAACTACTTCAGATAATGTCCTACTCATCTCCTCTATCTTATACGGTTTGGCGACGACACCCTTGAAGCCATACTCTCTGAAATTAGCAACTATTGGGTCGTTGGAGTAACCGCTGGAGACGATTACCTTTGCGGCGGGGTCGAGTTCAATGAGTTCTTTAATAGCATCTTTCCCACCCATTCCTCCAGGGATTGTCAAGTCCATTATAACTGCGTCGAAGGGACGGTCAGAATCCTTCGCCCTTTTATATAGTTCTATCGCCTCCTCACCGTCTTTAGCTGTCTCAACCTCATATCCTACGTTCTTAAGCATCTCTGATGCGACATCTCTAATAACCATCTCATCATCCATTATCAGGACTCTGCCCTTTCCCATAACCACACCCTCCCTTGTATATTCTTCCGGGATAACCGCATTCGGAGAGGCGGGTATATATATGTAGAACGCAGAGCCGACGCCAGTTTTAGAGTCCACAGTAATATGACCATTATGATTTCTTATTATAGAGTAGGATGTAGCAAGTCCAAGCCCGCTACCACGTTGCTTGGTTGTAAAATATGGGTCGAATATCTTGTGTATGTATTCTTTAGATATTCCTATGCCGGTATCGACTATGGTTATCAGCACATACTCTCTGTGCTGTATGGGTATATTGTCCTTTTTACCAATAGTAACGTTGTCGCATTTAATACCTATTGTTCCGCCGCTTGGCATTGCCTGCTGGGCATTTATGACAATATTATTTATGACCTGATTTATCTGACCTTCATCAATCTCGACGGGCCAGATGCCATCTGGTATGGAGAATTCGCATCTGATGTTCGACCCCCTCAAAGCAAAGGAGGCGGATTCCTCTACTAACTTTGATATGGATGAGAGTTTTTTAACAGGTGTGCCACCTTTGGAAAAGGTCAGCAGTTGATGTGTTAAATCCTTTGCACGGAGGGACGCCTTCTCCGCCTCGCCTAAAAGTCGGAACACCCTTTCATCTTTTACATCTATCTTCGCAATGGAGATATTACCAATGATAGCAGTGAGGATATTATTAAAGTCGTGTGCAATCCCGCCTGCGAGGAGACCTAACGACTCAAGTCGGTCCATCTTCATCAACTCGTCCTCTGTTTTCTTACGCCCAGTAACATCTTTACCAGTCGAGATAAAATGCGTAACATCTCCCTTCTCATTTTTGATTGGGGTAATGGTCTTTTCCTCATAATATAGTGTCCCGTCTTTTCTCATATTGATAAAGGTATCACGATAATGTTCTCCTGATAGGATGGTCCGCCATAAATTCTCATAGAACCCTATATTATGCTTGCCCGACTTGAGGATACTCGGCATCTTGCCGATTATCTCTTTTCTCTTATATCCCGTTACGTCCTCAAACGTTGGATTTACATATTCTATAATGCCGTCCTTGTCAGTTATTATCACGATATCTGCGGTCTGCTCGATAGCGGCAGATAATTTCTGCGTCATCACATCAGATTTTTTCTGTTCATCAGCTCGCAGGCGCTGTAAGGGACGTATGTGGAGAATGTAGAGAATAGGGTACAAAGTTACCACAAGTATTGAGGCATCTACGATGCTCTCGAGCAGCTTAGGCATAGGAGGAAAAACATAATTGATGAGAAGCATAATAAGAAATTCTATTACGAAGACCAAAACTACTGCTATAACAAATTGCGTTGTGCGTTTATCGCTATTCATTTATTACTTAATCCTTTAATACACGATGCCATTTATTCCTGTTTTCTCTTTTAGAAGATAGCATATCCGCTCAAGCGCATCTTTGGCAACAGGTTGTATTTTAGCATTTGCTGGGACACGGTCAACTGTATAAATCTGGACGTATCTGACCTTATCTCTCCCAATACGTGTAATTGCACTCATCCAGTCGTTTATATCTTTTTCGGTTGTGTTGTCAATATTTCCTTGCACAAACATCGTCTGTAGGATTACGTCCTTAAGTTTCTTGATGCCCTCTATTATTTCGTCCAAAGTAACGGCGATAGTAGGGGTATTTATGTCGAGGAGTTTCTCATCGTTTCCGACATCAAGCTTCATAATACGTTCATCGAGGAGGTTCAGTCCTACAATGATTTTCTCTACCCTGCCAGTTGCATTTTGTGCGACTGTGGCGGCATTAGAGAGGATGGTAACCTTTGCGGAGGGCATAAGTCCATCGCGGGAGCGAATAATACCCTTTACGACATTGTAGAAATCGGGATGAAGTGTCGGCTCACCATTTCCTGCAAGCGTGAGATAGTCAACTTTTTCACCTTTTGCAACTAATTTTGAGAGCCCATCGGCGACTGCTTGCTCTATCTCCTCAGACGAGGGGTAGTCCTCTAAATGGGCATTCTCCACCAAATCATACGTCCAACCGCACTGGCAATAGCCGCAGTTGAAACTACAGACCTTTGTGCTGAAGGGAAGGATATTTATGCCGAGCGAGGAACCGAGACGTCGGGACTTTATAGGTCCATAGAGAACACCATCTGCAAGGGCGAACTCTTTTAACACTGTTTGTTTTGCCATTGCTATCAACTCTTAAGAGATACTACTAAAAAATAGAATCGTAGGCAAGGTTAAACTTGACCAGCGGGAAAAATCTGTTATTATAGAGGACTAATTTTATGGCTGGTAATTATAAAGATACTATAAATCTGCCGAAGACGGCATTCCCGATGGAGGCGCGTCTCACCCAGCAGGAGCCAAAAATTCGCCAAAAGTGGGAAGAGGAGAAACTATATCACAAAATCCGCCAAGCCCGCAAAGGCGCCCCCAAATACATCCTCCACGACGGTCCACCATACGCAAATGGAGACGTCCACATTGGCACGGGACAGAATAAGATATTGAAAGACATCGTCGTCCGCTATAAAACGATGCAGGGATTTGACTCGCCATATATACCCGGGTGGGATTGCCACGGTCTGCCCATCGAACATAAGGTTACAGAGAAACTGGGCGCCAAGGCACGCGAGATGGAGAAAAGCAAAATCCGTGAGCTCTGCCAAGAGTTTGCGATGAAATACATAGACATACAA
>MHYJ01000082.1:7045-7306 GCA_001828445.1 Planctomycetes bacterium RBG_16_43_13 | reverse complement strand
GGCGGAGGCGGAACTGGAGTATAAAAACCTGCCCAGCCCGTCGATATACGTTAAGTTTAGAATACCAATGCAACACCTTGAAAGAAGAAAAATCTCTGTTACTGGCAAAGATGTCACGTTTGAATTGAAAGATAAAGATGTAAATCTTTTGATATGGACGACTACGCCTTGGACGCTCCCTGCGAATGTGGCGACGGTGGTGCATCCCAATTTGGAATATTCTGTCGTTGAAGTAGCAGGCGAGCGATTCATAGTGTGCAA
>MHYJ01000082.1:5848-6870 GCA_001828445.1 Planctomycetes bacterium RBG_16_43_13 | reverse complement strand
GTTCATACTGCACCCGGACACGGAGAAGAGGACTACCAAACTGGGTTGAAATATGACCTGCCAATCTTTAGTCCCGTTGACGAGGGAGGGAAATTCACAAGCGATGCGAAGGAGTTCTCAGGTAAAAATGTATTCGACGCTAATCCCGAAATTTGCGAAGTGCTGAAGAAAAAAGGATTGATGCTGAAGCAGGAAGAATTCTCGCACGACTATCCTTGCTGTTGGCGATGCAAAAAGCCCGTGATTTTCCGTGCGACAGAGCAGTGGTTCATATCGGTTGACAAAAACGACGGCAGAAAAAAGGCGCTTGAGGTTATAAAGAACACTCGCTGGGTGCCGAAGTGGGGGGAAATACGTATCTCAAGTATGCTCGCCGAGCGACCCGATTGGTGTATCTCACGTCAGAGGACGTGGGGCGTGCCGATACCTGCATTTTATTGCTCGAACTCGAAGTGTAACGAACTTATGCTTTCGGAGGAAACGCTCTCTGCGATAAAAGACCTCTTCACCAAAAGTGGTGCGAATGCGTGGTTCACAACACCGCCGAGCGAAATCCTGCCTAAAGGAACGAAGTGCAAAAAGTGCGGCTGTGGCGAATTCAAAAAGGAGAACGATATTTTCGACGTCTGGTTCGAGTCCGCCGCAAGCCACAGGGCGGTGTGTATGAAACATCCAGAACTAAAAGACCACTTCCCGCCAGAACTTTATTTAGAGGGGACAGACCAGCACCGAGGATGGTTTCAGGTGTCGCTACTTTCATCTATATTGTCGCAGGGAAAAGCACCATTCCAAACAGTCGTTACGCACGGCTTCCTCGTGGACGCCCGCACGGGAGATAAGCTCTCGAAGTCGGGCTTCCTAATCCCAGTGGATGAAGTTGTTGCAAAATTGGGCGCGGATATTCTCCGTCTCTGGATTTCGTCCATCGATTTCACGGATGACCTCCCTATCAGTTGGGAAATTCTGAAGGAGCGGACAGAACCGTATAAAAAGATTCGCAACACTTTTAGATTCCTACTCGG
>MHYJ01000082.1:0-5766 GCA_001828445.1 Planctomycetes bacterium RBG_16_43_13 | reverse complement strand
CTAAACTTGCTCATCACAGATGTAACAAAGTTCTACGATAACTTCGAGCTCTCGAAGGCATATCACGCTCTCTATAATTTTTGCGTCGTAAATATGAGCGCTACATATTTCGCCATACTAAAAGACCGTCTCTACACGGCTGGGAAAAATTCGCCCGAACGTCGCTCTGCCCAAACGGCACTATATGAAATATTGACCGCCCTTACGAAGATGTTTGCCCCAATCCTCTGCCATACCACTGATGAAATTTGGGGCTATGTCCCCGGCAAGAAAGAAGAAAACGTCGCACTCGCCGAATGGCCTAAGCCCATCGAGAAATGGAACAATGCTCAACTACGCTCTGACTTCCAAGACATATACGTCATTAGGGCAGAGGCATATAAAGAGTTAGAGAAGTTGCGAGCAGACAAAATCATAGGTAGTTCCCTCGAGGCGACCGTTACTCTATATTCCACAGATGGAGACATCCTAAAAAAGTATTCCACCAACCTACCCGAGTTACTAATCGTCTCTGATGTGAAGGTGGTGGATACCAAGCCCTCTGACGCCATCGAGAGCAATGCCATAAAGGGGTTAGCAATCAAGGTCTCAAAATCCCCGCATCAAAAGTGTGAACGTTGCTGGAACCTCCGAGAAAGCGTCGGCAGGGATAAAAATCATCCGACCCTCTGTGATAAATGCGTGAAGGTGGTAGCAACCCTGTAGTTTAGAATTGTAGTATGAAACCAATAAATTTAGCCGTCCTCATCTCAGGCGCGGGCAGGACACTGCAAAATCTGATTGACTGCATAGAACGGGGCGAACTCGCCGCAAAAATTCCCCTCGTCATCTCCAGCGTAGAGGATGCTAAAGGTATAGACATTGCTAAACGGCAGGGTATCCCCACAAAAATCGTCTCCAAAAAACAATTCAGTGCTGTTGAGAATTTCTCTAATGCCATAACACGTCACCTCGACACCGCAAAACCCGACCTCGTTCTGATGGCGGGCTTCATCCACCTCTACAAAATCCCTGACAGATATTTGGGACATATTATAAATATCCATCCTGCCCTCCTGCCGCAGTTCGGCGGCAAGGGATTCTACGGGAGAAAAGTCCACGAGCAGGTGCTAAAGGATGGTGCGAAGGAGTCGGGATGCACCGTCCACTTCGCTGACAACGTCTATGACCACGGGAAAATAATTCTCCAGAGACGCATTCCTATTCTATCAAATGATACACCAGATACTTTAGCAGAGCGGGTCTTCAGGGAAGAGTGCATCGCATACCCAGAGGCGATTAGGATGATTAGCGGGGAAATGGCACATAGAAGTTAAAAAAACAATCCCGCACCAAATTTTAGGTAGGGGATAGTGATAAATAACATTATATTATTCTCAAAATTAGGTGAGAGGAAAAAAATGCGCCGATAAATCGGGATGCCGCTACTATGGATTATATAGGGGCGGGATGCTCTTTGATTTTTTAGTTTTTTACTACCGCCCGACCTGTTAGAAAGTTCTATTGCCCGCCGAAGAAGAAAATACTTGACACTATATAATTAAAGATGTATGGAAACATTACAAGAGGAAAGAACGCATCTTACCCATAAAGAGCAAGCCATAAAAGAGAAAACGGATAACAGGTCTGGTCATTTAGAAATTAACAAAATATACTGCATTGATTGTGTGGAGGGAATGAAAGGTCTCCCTTCTAATTCAATAGACCTTGTAGTTACCTCGCCGCCCTATGATGGTATAAGGGCATATAATGGTTTTAATGTCGATTTATCAGCAACAGGAAAAGAGATATTTAGGGTATTGAAGGAAGGCGGTATTGCCGCTATGGTTATCCAAGACCAAACGAAGAATTTTGGCAAGACGCTTACGTCTTTCAGAACAATAATAGACTGGTGTGATAATGTGGGGTTTAAACTATTCGAGTGTCTTATATATAAAAAATATGGCGCAGAGGGTGCGTGGTGGACTAAAAGGTTCAGGGTTGACCATGAATATATGCCAGTATTTCTTAAAGGAGAAAGACCTCAATATTTCAACAAAGAGAATATTAAGATTCCTTCTAAGTGGGCTGGTGTTACTATGACTGGTGCGGCTACACGATTAACAAATGGTAAGACGTTAAATTCAAGAAAGGTAACTATTAACCCTACAAAATGCCCCGGCACAGTTTGGGTTTATGAGACCTGTGGAGATGGTGAAAAGTTAAAACATCTACATCCAGCAACATTCCCAGATAAGTTGCCCTGTGATTTTATTCAATGCTTCTGCCCAGAGGGAGGTGTCGTCTTAGACCCGTTTATGGGTAGCGGAACAACGGCAATATCGGCAGTTCAGTTGAAAAGGAAATTTATCGGATTTGATATATCACAGGAATACTGCGACCTTGCTAAAAAGCGACTTGCAAAAGTAGAGCCGACATTGTTTTAGATACTGTCTGGTTCTTCTAAAGTATATTCCATCCTCTTTGTAGCAGTGATAGCGAAGGATAATGGCTCTTTATCCATTATCTCTATGTAGTTTTTGTTATTTAGATTCCCATCAATAATGTCTTTTGAGAAGTTGTAAACTCTTAAACCACTTAACGTCCATTTCTCTTGCTTATATTCCCATTCTGTAAGAGTAGATAACAAAGCCATAAGTTTGGATATTTTTGTCGTTACTTCTTCTGGGAATGAACCGCTTTCTATGGTATCAATTTTAATCTTGTCGCCACCACGTTTGCCATCATTTATTCCTTTGAATTCCTTAAATATATTTTCCATATCGTGCATAATTGTAGATATCCTTTGGCTGGCAAATGGGGCGAGTAATCTATATGTTGGATTTGCTTCATCTTTTGCCCTCAGAAACTTTAACCAGCTTATGCAGTTTTCAGGATAATTAAGCAGGTTTTTGAATGTGCCATCAGCATATACCAAAGGCGCAACTGCATCTCTTTGGATACGGACATCTCTTTGAAAACCGATGATACATAGCAAAAGATGAATCGTTGCAAATGGATATTTCTGTTGAAAATTGCTATTTGCATCAAACCCTCTAAGTATGTTTGGATTTATACAATTCGAGAAGTTATCCCAATTTGAAGGAGCCCTTCTCCCATTATGAGATTGTTGAAAAAGTCAACACCTTGCCATATTAAAATACTATCTCTGCGGATTTACGACTATGCGAACGGGCTCGCCACCGGGGTAGGCAGTAATTTCATTAGATGAATATAAAATTCTAATAGGTCCGTCTCCTAAACAATCTCTAAGCTCAAGTTTGCCCTCTGCGTCTGTTTCGATTTCGTAACACACATCCCAATAATCCTTTACTGCGTTGAAATAGTGTTCGTCATATCTTTTAACAACATTTGATAGGTAAATTCTTTCCTTTATTTTTACTGTCTTATTGCTTACAGGGTTGCCTAATGTATCTACCACCTGCCCTGAAATACTTTTGCCCTTCTCTAAAGTTATTACTGCTTCTGTCATTCTACCTTCATCTATGTATATTGGAACTTGAACTGCCTTTAAACCAAGACCAACTTTAGGTTCTATAATCAATGTTTTGGCGCCTGGTGAGATATTTACTAAGCAATAGTCATCATCTTTGTAAGGATAATTCTTATATACCCAAAGAGTACCACCAAAATATTTTTTTGGTTCTGAGGCATCTTTTATCGTATTCAGACATTCATCGTAGTAATCAGTATTAAACATATGCAAAGCATAATCATTGTTAGGATAATTTTCTATAAAGTAAGTATCACGCTTTAACGTTATCCCTTTAGGAGTTTTTAGTATTATATGAACACCCCCAGATTTCTCCTTTATCTTAACTGTTCCAGAATATACAAAGTGATGAGGGAAATCGCTAAGCTCCCAAGGTAATACACCTGCGTCTGGATTTCCTATATCTTCGCTTGATGTGTCATTTCTCCTTATTTCTTCGGTTGTCGGTTTCTCATCAGACGGTCCCGTAGATTTGGGGGTATTAGATACCTTTTGAGATGTATCTTTTGGCTCTTCTATCTTCCTTACTTTACTTATAGCAAGGTAGATAGATATTGCTATAACTACTAAGATGGTTAAAGCCAGAACGATTTTCAAATACTTTCTCATAACTATTTTTGTTTGCTTAAGAACTCCTGCACTGCATTAGTAATCGCAGTTTGTGCATGTTGTTCTTGGAAAGCCCTATCACCTAATACTCTGCCTTGATTATCTTTGCTTGCATTATCAAAGGTATCTTGTGCCTTTTTTATTATATCAAGTAGTATTCTGATAACCTCACCTGATATTTGGTCGGCTTTCTCCTTTACCTTTGCATTAACTTTATCAATTGCATCTTGTGCATCAGGACCACCGGTAGCTTTATATTCCGCATAAAACTCTACGCACTCTTTTTGAGCTACTATTTTACCTAATTGTTTTACTATCTCATCCGACACCTTCCTGTGCCCTTCTTCGTGTGCTGTTAATACGTCACCTGCATTATTAGGTAAATATATGGTTGTAATGGATTTTACCTCTACTGTTGCTTCTGTTACCCTCCCAATACCTTCAAACAGATTTCTATTTATTTGTCTTGTAGGTATAGGAAATTGTTTAGGATTAATAGTAACGCTGACTCCATATCTTGTAAAGGCATCCTCTTTCTTAAGGTCTTTTTTAATCTCATCAGGTGGATTAGTAGGGTCGAATGGATCAGGATCTCCATCTCCTGCTGGACCTTTTTGGGATATTATATTTACACCTGTCTTATCCAAAATAAACCCTATCAACTGGTCAATCAACTCTAACAACTCCTTTTTACAGGCATCTGACTTTACAGGTATAGTGCCATCATTTATACCATTCTTAATCGCTTGTAAACCGTTTATCACCTCTTTATAGTCAAGTCCCGTAAACTTGCTTTGTAAAGAGCCGGGGTGGGCACCACTAACCTTGTTTATTAAGTCCGTCTTTATAGCACCATCCTGCACGCATTCATTTATCGCATCTATCAAATCCTTCGGCTCTCCAATAACTACCATAAATGTAACGTTCTTTAGCGCCGCTTTCGTTGCTCCGCTTGTAGCTATTATCTCTAACGCAAACGTCCCTAAGCCAAGGTCCTTAGCTGGAAATGTCTTACCATTCACTGGCTCTTCCCCATCTAAAAAAGCACTAACTGTTTGTATAGGTGAATCTGGGTCCTCTACCGTCCAACTCGTCGTAATTTGCCCTGATAGAGGGATCTTATCGCCATTTTTAGGTGATTGTATTTTTATTACTGGCTCTGTATTATCTTGGAAAAATACAAAAGTCGCGGGTGGGCTTTCTGTATTATTAGGTGTAGCAGAATCAGTCGCCCTGATGTAGATTCTGTGCACCCCGGGGTCTTTCCCAGCGATACTTAAATTGGCAGTTACATTCTCGGTAGGGCTATCAAAATTCCCATCCACCGCAGACATCTGAATAGGAGTAAATATCTCGAAAGTAGGGTCATCAAGCGACATCTCTACCTTCTTTATATTGCTCCCTCCTGTATTTTCATCACTCGCAGTAGCTGTAACTACTATATTCTCAGAAGTGGGAAATACTGTGTTGTTATATATTATGGAAGGAGCGATGGCGATGGGTGCAGTTACTGGCGGTGTGGTATCTACCGCTGGTGCAGTTACCTCAAACTTGTCTATCAATATCCACTGATACCAGGTATAATACCCTGAAGAAAATTGTTTATTCTCAACCTTTAATGTGTGTGTCGTGTTCGTTAGCCCTGTCGCTGTATATACCGCCTG
>MHYJ01000081.1:4508-5110 GCA_001828445.1 Planctomycetes bacterium RBG_16_43_13 | reverse complement strand
ATCCCGGAGATGCTCAGGTTTGTCGGCATGCCCAATTCAATTGCGGCAAATATGAGGCAGATATTCTACGGACTTCTCCTTGTGCTCTTCATGATGTTCAGGCCGCAGGGGATAATGGGTGAGTTTGCCTTTGGAAAAGAAGGCGGAGTGAAAGAAGAGGTAAAGAAAGATGCTTGAGGTATTGGGAATTACAAAACATTTTGACGGCGTTCATGCAGTGGACAACGCTTCTCTGAAAATACAGCAGACCACGATCACCAGCCTCATAGGGCCTAATGGCGCGGGAAAGACAACCCTTTTCAATATCATTTGCGGTTATATTGAGCCGGATAAAGGAGCAGTGCAATTTAACGGGAGAAATCTTAACGGGTGCGCGCCGCATGAGAGGACTTCGGCAGGGATAGGCCGGACATTTCAGAACATGAGATTGATAAAGAGACTTTCTTCCCTCGAAAACCTTATGCTGGCCTTCATTAATCATAAAAGCGGCAGCTTCATTAGCACCCTGTCGTACAGCATAAGCAGGAAGCATGAAATCAAAAATAGAGAAAAGGCGTATGAACTGCTTGATTTCGTCGGCCTGAAAGATAAGGCTGACGAAC
>MHYJ01000081.1:3696-4414 GCA_001828445.1 Planctomycetes bacterium RBG_16_43_13 | reverse complement strand
CAAACTGTTAATGCTTGATGAGCCTGTTGCCGGGGTAAATCAGGAGACTATCTCAAAGATCCTTTCGCTATTAAAGAGACTTAAGGATTCAGGTGTTACGGTATTTCTCATAGAGCATAATATAGACGCAGTAATGGAGATCTCTGACAGAGTAATAGTAATGAATGAAGGCAGGATCATAGCTGATGATCTGCCGTTAAAAATAAAAGATGATCCTAATGTTATTGACGCGTATACAACATGAAGTCAATTATCCTTGAATTAAAGAACATAGAAGCGGGCTACAACAAGAAGCCTGTACTGAACGGCGTTTCATTGAACTTGAAACAATCCAGATAGTCGCGTTAATCGGACCAAACGGCGCAGGGAAATCAACCGTGATCAAAACTGTTATAGGAATAGTTAAGGCAAGACGGGGTGAACTTCTTTACAAAAGCAATTCTATTAATCGCAGGCCACCTGATGAAAATATAAAAAAGGGAATTGTGTACGTGCCACAGGGGAATATTGTTTTCAGCGATCTGACGGTGCTGGAAAATCTCCAAATGGGCGGATATATTTTATCGGATAAAAATATTCTGGAAGACAGAATAAGAGAAGTGTTCAATCTTTTCCCTGAAATCGAGAAAAGAAAAAATATGGATGCCGGCAATCTGAGCGGGGGTGAAAAGCAAATGTTAGCCATTGGCAGGGCATTGATGCTGAAGCCCGAACTCCT
>MHYJ01000081.1:3362-3679 GCA_001828445.1 Planctomycetes bacterium RBG_16_43_13 | reverse complement strand
CCTTGCCCCGAAGTCAATCAAGAAAGCCGTTGAAGCGATAAAAGTGATACGGGATAAATTCAATACCACGATACTTATTGTTGAACAGAAAGTGAAAGAAGTCCTTGAGATCGCCGACAGGGTTTATGTCTTACGGCTGGGCAAGGTGGTTTTAGAAGATAACGCCGCTAATCTTAAAGATGTCAGTGTGATAAAGAAGGCGTTTTTAGGGGAGTAGGAAAAGCAATCTGGGCATAACCTGCCGTGCCCCTACAGTTTTTTATCACGCTTTTGCGCTTTTGTACTTCTAATCTTCCCCGCTTCTGCGCTTTTACTCT
>MHYJ01000081.1:3016-3213 GCA_001828445.1 Planctomycetes bacterium RBG_16_43_13 | reverse complement strand
GGGCCCTCTTTCTAACGGGGTCAATGTTTCCCTTGGCCGCATAATATTATTAGTTAGTTTTCAATACCCCGCAGTCTCTGCTGTGGGGTTTCCTTGTTTCTGTCATTCTGGCTTGTCCAGAATCTTTCTGAAGGATTCCCGACAAGCGGGAATGACGAAGCACGATTTACTTTTATGATACCCCACCGTCTCTGCAG
>MHYJ01000081.1:1574-2975 GCA_001828445.1 Planctomycetes bacterium RBG_16_43_13 | reverse complement strand
TATAACGAAAGATATATTAAAGACTCGGAGATTATGCAGCTTGTGATACTCCATGCCCTTTATTCTTTAAAGGAAAGCAAAGACGTCTGCTTTCAGGGCGGGACTGCTCTCAGGTGGTGCTATAGCGGAAGCAGGTTTTCTGAGGACCTGGATTTTGTTACTCATATGGGAAAAGAAACCATAGAGTCTCTTATCCATAGGATGTCGGAACATATAAGAAAAGGGATGATTGCACACTTTGGGCCTGGTGAATTTGAGATCAGGCAGAGAAAAACATCACGGAGTTCCTCCCAGGTTTCATTTTTCCAGTTTCGCCCGATAAGAGAGAGAAAAAAAATATCCGTAAAGGTTGAATTTGAAGAACTGATGAAAGGCTTTTCCCCTGAAACTGAGAAAATGATTCTCTCCATGCTGCCTTTTGTCCGCAGCCTCATCGCAGCCGGCGAATTCAGAATTCCCTATCCAAACAGTATCATAGTTGTGGAGAAAAAGGAAGAAATACTCTCTGATAAAATCAGGGCGTTACTGGAAAGAGAGTACATAAAAGGCAGAGATTTTTATGACATCTGGTTTCTCACGTCTTTGAATATCAGATGCGATATCAATATCATGAAGAGAAAAATACTTATGTATAAGGCGCCTTTTACATACAAGAGAAAGGTGAATTTCTTTCTTAGCCCCGGCAAAGAAGACAAAAATGAAATTATTAAGGCAATTAAGCAGGACCTTTCACGCTTTTTGCCGTCTCAAGAGTTATCTTTATTCCAAAAGAGCGGCTTCAAGGAAATGTTCGATGCCCTTAAGATTGTATTTGAGCCGCTTAAGGACGAAAAAACTTTCTTATCCGGGGGAATGGGCTTGAGCCGGGGGAATAAGTGAAAAAACAAAAAACAGTTGATGTATTAATGTCCCTTCCTGCCCTATTCAGATATGCAGACGCGGCCAAATTTGTATCAAATCCTAACGTCTTTCTTACACGGGCACTAAAGGCTGGCCGTGTAGCCCGCATTGTACGGGGAGTGTATTACAATACCTTTAAAAATGCTCCGCGGGTGGAAGAGGTCGCATGTTATCTGAGAACACCATCCTATATTTCATGCGAGTGGGCTTTAAACTATCATGGTGTTATCTTACAGGTTCCTGTTGTATGCACGGTAATTACCTTAAGCGCATCAGTAGGTGAAAGGAATAAAGTACATTACAGAGGGATAGTTATTGAATATTCAAAAATTTCAGAGAGGCTTTTCTACGGTTATGAGGTCAGGGAGGGTTTTAATATAGCTACTCCTGAAAAAGCCCTTCTGGATACTCTGTATTTGAGAAGTCAGATTCCTTTTGCAGATGAACTCGAACTTAATAATCTGGACATAACACAATTAATGGTTTTATCTAAATCATATC
>MHYJ01000081.1:0-1546 GCA_001828445.1 Planctomycetes bacterium RBG_16_43_13 | reverse complement strand
TTGCATATTGCCTTTCTGTTAAATTTAAAGATTCTATGAACAAAGGGCTTGTTGCTTTGACAGTAATGCTTCCCGTTAGTTTATGAGCGTAATGTGTTAAAAAAATTCTTTTACTGTTTACGCATTAAGGAGGTATTAACATGTATATTTTCCTGCTGACATTTTTTCTGCTCTACGGAGCAATGCACCTTTATGCATTCCTGAAGGCAAGGGCTGCCATCGCCTTCAGCGCAAATACCGGTATTTACCTGATACTTTTTATGACAGTAATGGTCTTTTCTCCTTTTATTATACGATTCTCCGAAAGACTTGAACTCAACCTCTTTGCCCGTTTTATGTCTTACATCAGTTACACATGGATGGGAATCTTATTCCTCTTCTTTTCTGCCTCGGTATGCATGGATATTTACCGTTTAATGGTTTATATCGCAGGGTCTGTTTTCCATTGGAATCTATCTTCTTTAATCCCATCGGCAAGACTCTCCTTTTATTTGCCTGTTATACTTTCTGTGATTATCGGCATTTACGGTTATTTTGAAGCTCTGAATATTCGTACCGAGAAAGTGTCAATAAAAACCTCTAAAATTCCAGAGGGTATCGGCAGATTAAGGATTGTACAGATCTCCGATGTTCATATAGGACTGATTATCAAAGAGGAAAGATTAAAAAGAATTCTTGAGGAAGTGAAAAAGGCAGATCCTGATATTATTGTATCAACAGGCGACCTTGTGGATGGACAGGTTGATGGACTTGAAGGTCTTGCGGAGCTTTTCAAAGAAATAAATCCAAAACACGGCAAGTTCGCGGTGACAGGAAATCATGAATTCTATGCAGGACTGGGGCAGGCAATGGGTTTTACGGAAAAGGCAGGCTTTAAAGTTCTCAGGGGAGAGGGATTAACTGTTGCAGGATTGATTAACATTGCAGGCGTTGACGATCCTGCCGGGAAAAACTACAATCTTTACCATGATATTTCAGGGCGGAAGTTGCTTTCTCAAATGCCACGGGATAAATTTACTCTGCTGCTTAAACACAGGCCTGTTGTAGATAAAGATTCTTCAGGCCTTTTTGACCTTCAGCTTTCAGGTCATGCCCATAAGGGACAGATATTCCCTTTCAGTCTTTTGACTTGGCTTTACTACAGGCATACCGTCCATGCAGGACATTTAAGGCTTGTGGATGATTCTTATTTATATGTAAGCAGAGGCGCAGGGACATGGGGACCGCCTATTCGCTTTTTATCGCCGCCTGAAGTGACAGTGATAGAACTTGTTTCTCAGTAAGCCATTGGAGAAGTTAGAAGTTTAGTCTACGACCTGTAGCGTAGAGAGTTATGAGTTAAGAATTAAAGACAGTTTATTGTAGTCAGTAAGTAATTACAAGTATAATAAATAAATTGAGCGATTTTTTGATGAAAACCTTGATTAATCAGTACATATTGAAGAAATGTAATTACCTAATTAGTGTCATTCCCGCTTGTCGGGAATCCTTCTGGAAACAAGGAAAGATTCCGAACAAGTCGGAATGACAAAAAAAGAATCGCTCA
>MHYJ01000080.1 GCA_001828445.1 Planctomycetes bacterium RBG_16_43_13 | reverse complement strand
TTTCTTATTGGGGAGCAGTATATTTGGCTTACCCCGTTAGAAATATCTGCCTTTGTAAGATAGCCCCATAAATCTACGCTGTGCTCTGCACTATTAAAATTTCTAACGGGGCTTGCCGAGATACGAAATGTTCTGTATAAGCACTCACTTTTCAAAGAGCCGAAGAACCTCTCAATTCTGCCATTCGTCTGTGGATGACGGGGTTTGGTAAACCCCGTTAGAAATTTCAGAGGTAGAATGTTTGACAACAATTTGGGGAAATATCTCCTCTTGAGATATTTCTAACGGGATGAGCATGAGAAAGAAACTTGTGATACTATGTATTTCTAACGGGGTAAATGGTCGCTGTCCCTATTTATGCTATCTATCTATCTCGCCTAAGACGATGTCTATACTCCCGAGGATAGCGATGAGGTCGGCTATCAGGACGCCCTTCGAGAGTTCTGGCAGAATGCTCAAGTTGCAGAAAGAGGGGGCGCGTATCTTGACGCGTATGGGCGTTTCACTGCCATCGCTTATTATATAAAATCCTAATTCTCCTCGCGGATTTTCTATACTGGTATATGCCTCGCCCTTCGACGGCTTCACTGCACGTTTCACATCTCCACAATATTTGCCTGCGGGCAATGCCTCGAGTGCCTGCCTCACTATTCGGCAGGATTGCCTCATCTCCTCTATCCGCACGAAATATCTGTTCCAGCAATCGCCTACTACACCTATGCCATCTGTCCCGACAGGCACATCAAACTGAAATTTCTCATAACCGGAATATGGTTGAATCTTTCTGATATCTAAAGAACTTCCAGACGCCCGCAGATTTGGACCTGAGATACCATACTCAATAGCCAGCCATAAAGGTATTATGCCCATCCCCCTCGTGCGTGTGATAAATATCTGGTTATATGTCAAGAGGTCATTATAGTCCTTAATCTTCGCCTCAAACATATTTAGAAAATTGAATGTCATATCCGCAAACTTTTTATCCACATCCTTCATCACACCACCTACCTTCACATAATTATATGTAAGCCGAGCCCCGCAGACATATTCGAAGATGTTCATTATTATCTCCCGCTCTCTGAATGCGTAGAGGAATGGCGTAAATGCCCCGACATCCAGTCCATAGGTGCCTAATGCGAGGAGGTGGCTGGCTACTCTATTTAACTCCGCCATTATTATACGGATATATTTTGCACGTTCCGGTATCTCCAACTGCATAAGCCGCTCGACGGCTAAACAGAATGCTAAATTATCGCTCATCGAGGAGAGATAGTCCATCCTATCGGTGTACGGAACATATTTTACGTAGGTGAGATTTTCGCCGATTTTCTCTGCACAGCGATGGAGGTAACCGATGACTGGTGTAACCTCACTCACAAGCTCACCGTCCGTCTTGACAAGGAGGCGAAGTACGCCGTGAGTCGAGGGGTGCTGTGGACCCATATTCACTAATAAATCCTGTGTCTCAAGCGATTTGGTTATTGTGGCTGCGGTCATATTTTATGCGACTTGCTCAGTTGTCTTAATCTGCTTCGCTAAGGTCTGTCTCTTTATTTTTTCCTGAAGTTTGATAATGCCGTCGAGGAGTGCCTCTGGGCGAGGCGGGCAACCGGGGACATATATATCGACTGGCACAACCTTATCAACACCCTTAACAACGTTGTAACCGTATTTATAATATGGTCCCCCACCGATAGTGCAGACGCCCATAGCCATCACATACTTCGGCTCTGGCATCTGGTCATAGAGACGTTTAATAACCTCAGCTAACTTTGCGTTTACGGTTCCGGCAACTATCATCAGGTCTGATTGACGGGGTGAGGCACGTGGGATAACGCCAAGACGGTCCCAATCATAGCGGGATGCGGCAGTTGCCATCATCTCTATCGCACAACAGGCGATGCCGAAGAGCATAGGCCAGAGAGAGGAACTGCGAGACCAATTCACAACCTCGTCTATACTTGTGATTAGGACATTTTTCCCGATTTTTCCCTCTATGCTCATTAGGAACTCCTTCTTTAAGCGGTGCTAATTTAACAAATTAAAATCTGCCCTGCAATAGAAATAACATATGGGAAAGAAGGGAAATTCCACGATAAGAACATACACTACTCAGCAGAGGCACCGGTAGGGCATCCATTACATCCACCCTTCCGCTCGAAGCCAGCAGATATTTCACCTATCTTTACAGGCACACGGTCTCCTGTCTCACGCTCTATTACTACCAACTCTGAATAGAGGTCCTGCCCTACCACTACGCCATTCCCCTTTATAGTTGTGACATTAGTTCCAACGGGAGGTAGTTTATCCTGCCACTCTTTATAGTCGTTGTATTCGTATCGCAGGCAACAAAGTAACTTTCCACACCGACCGGTTATTTTTGATGGGTCAGCTGTGTGTTTCTGTATTTTTGCCATATCCATTGTAATGCCGCCCAGTTCTTTGAGGAAACCGGCGCAACACAGTTTTAGCCCACAGTGTCCACAATCACCTACAAGGCGCGCCTCGTCTCTGGCACCTATTTGTTTTAGTTCTATACGCGTCTTAAATTCCTGAGCAAGAACCTTTACAAGTTCCCTAAAGTCAACGCGTGTTTCAGATGTAAAATAAAATATAATCTTCTCGCCGCCGATTAGGTGGTCAATATCTATAAGTTTCATTTGTAGTTGTAGTTTTAGTATCTGCTCCTTACAGAATGTCATCTCTTTTACTCTATCCTCTTTTTCAATCTTATTAGCCGAATTAAGGTCATCAGGCGTGGCTCTTCTTAAAACATCACCGATACTATCTGGAGGTAATGTGTCCTGTAACGGTTGAGGGACAGTCAGAAGTGTACCAAGTTCACTGCCCCTATCTGTTTTTACTATACATTTTTCCGTCTGCTTTAGTTGTGGGCTATCAAACTTAAACTTGTTGATAGATAACATCTTGCCGTATCTTACTGTAGAATAGTATGGCATATATTTATAGTTTCGCTACTTCCTCTAATAAGGCGTCCACCATATCCTTTTCCTTTACCTTTCTTAGGAGCTTTCCCCTTTTGAAGATAAGCCCCTCTCCCCCACCTCCAGCTATTCCTATATCGGCTTCTGCTGCCTCACCTGGACCATTAACCGCACAGCCGAGTATAGAGATTTTTATCGGCTTCTTGCAGCCATTTGATTTTATACGTTCATCTACTTCTTTCACTATTTTTTCTAAATCTATTTGTATCCTACCACACTCTGGACAGGCAATAAGTTCCGGCGACGTTACACGTCTGCCTGTTGCCTTCAATATATCGAAGCAAACACCTATTTCCTGAACAGGGTCGCCCGTAAGAGATACACGAATTGTATCACCTATCCCATCAACGAGTAGAGAGCCGATACCCACTGCTGACTTCACTGTGCCATAGCCAGCAAGACCTGCCTCTGTAACACCTAAATGCAAGGGATAATCACACTTTTTCGCCATAAGGCGATAGTTCGCAATTGTTGTCTCAACATCTGTTGCCTTTAGAGAAATTATAGTATCGTAGAAACCAAACTTCTCAAAGTATTCTATATGCCTGAGGGCGCTCTCCACCATTGCCTCCGGTGAAGGCCAGCCATATTTATCAAGTATATTGGTTTCAAGTGAGCCAGAGTTCACACCTATGCGAATAGGTATTCTCTTTTCTTTGGCTTTCTTTACTACCACTGCGACATTTTCTCTATGAACACTTTCTCTCTCTAATGCCTCCCTGCGGGCGTCACTTATAACGAGAGATTTTTTACCACCCCCTTCTATGTTACCCGGATTTATACGCACCTTATCGACGCCCTGCTCCATAGCAATGAGCGCAAGATTATAGTCAAAGTGTATATCGGCAACGAGGGGCATACTTATCCTCTTCTTTATTTCGCTAAGGCAATAGGCATCCTGTTTATTAAATACGGCTACACGAACGATTTCACAACCAGCATCTTCAAGGCGCTTAATCTGTTTTACGGTCGCATCTATATCCTTTGTTACTGTAGTGGTCATTGATTGAACCCATATTGGGTTGTCGCCGCCTACTACTAACTTTCCAACCTTTACCTCACGTGTTTTATGACGTTGCATATTGATTTATTCCCTATCTGGAGTAGATTTATTATCCTCACTCCCTTTATCCTGCTTCTTCTTTCTCATCATAATTACATATTTATTCGGTAGCCCGCTCGCTGGCTCTATAGAAGCAAGTATCCAACCATTTACCATCATACTATTTACATAAGTGTCCGCATCAACTATATCTACTACTTTTACACTTACATCCCAACCGTAGTAAGCCGGCTCGCCCAACTTCCACTTCTCCAACCTCCACGTCTCTGGATGGTCATAGGGACTCGGGCTGTGCTCATATTCAGCACAGGATAAAACGGCTAATACCGTTATAACAAGCGAAATCACCTTTATATTCATAATACCTAATTATATAGATACAAGGATATAAATGCAATGCAGGAAATTTATGAACTTACCTTTTTACTTTTGCTACTTCTAACTTGCGCGTCTTTAGATATTCTACGATCTTAATAGCAATATCTACCCTACCGAAAGGTAGGATTAAATATATGCCGGGTGCATATTTTATCGCTTCGTCTAATAACTCTTTAGCTATTGTGATACCTTCAGTAAGTTGTTTATCCTGCGACGTTTCTTTCATTCTATTTATAACTGCTTCAGGTATCTTGATGCCCGGGACCTCAGCATTAAGATACTCTGCATTTCGGGCGCTGACCAAAGGCAATACACCAAAGAACACCGGAAATTTACCGACTGTTTTCCCCAGTTTATCGTAAATTTCTCCTATCCTGCTAATATCATAGAAGGGCTGAGATAAGGCAAAATCAGCCCCTGCCTCTATCTTCCTCACAAGGCGACGTATCGCAGTATCTATATCCTGAACGTTGGGATTAAATGCACATCCAATACTAAAGTTAGTAGGATGTTGGATAGGGTTACCAGCATAATTCTTACCGTTATTCATCTGCTTTATCAATTTTATCAAGCCAAACGAATTTAGGTCATAGACGGATGTGGCGGCAGGTTGGTCCCCGACCTTCGCAGGGTCGCCTGTAATTGCAAGTATACTTGTAATACCAAGTGCAGACGCCTCCATTATAGCTGATTGTATGCCTATCAAATTTCTATCACGGCAGGAGAGATGAACTATTGTTTGTATACCCTTTTTCTCTATTAAATGAGAGAAACCTATATTCCCCATCCTTAGAACTGCAAGTGGATTGTCGCCGACAGTTATAGCGTCTACCCCAGCCCTTTTTAGTTTCACTGCATTCTTTAGCGTTTGCTCAATACCCATCCCTTTTGGTGGGTCAACCTCTGCAACAACAACTATATCTTTGCCCAGTTTATCCAGAAAAGTTTTCTTCTTTTCCGTTGGCTCAAAGAGAGAAACTTCTTCTACTGTCTTAAGCATTTGCCGTCTACTAATATGCCTTGGAATAGGCGGTATACCTCTTAATTTTTGTGCTATAGCACTAATATCAGATGGCGTAGTTCCACAACAGCCACCGACGAGATTCGCGCCCGCCTGCACCATCCTCTTTGCCATACCCGCTATATATTCAGGGGTAGAGAGATACATATAGCGACCATCTACATATTGTGGCATACCGGCATTGGGAAACGCCGATACTTTAACTTTGCTTGATTTACACATCTCTTCTAAAACCTTTAAGGTGGCAAGGGGACCTACTCCACAGTTAGCTCCTACTACATCTGCACCTGCTTTTTCGAGCTCTACCAGTGCCTTTATTACGCTTACGCCGAGTGGTGTCTTCATATTCTCGGAGAATGTCATCTGGCATATAGCCGGTAGATTTGTCTTTTCCTTAACAGCACGGAGGGCATATTTTAGCTCGTCAAGGTCTGTAAATGTCTCAAGTATAAAGACATCACAACCTCCTTCAGCAAGGGCGAGAACCTGCTCTGCAAACACATCATACTTTTCATCGAGTGAGATGTCATCGTCTGTTTTGGCACCTGTAAGTGGACCAACTGAACCAGCTACGTAAATGGATTTACCAGCCACTCCCCTCGCAATCCTTGCACCCTGATAGTTTATATCCTTTACTTTATTTTCGAGCTCAAATCTCTTTAACCTGAGTCGATTTGCTGTAAATGTGTTCGTTTCTATAAGATCGGCACCAGCATCAATATACTCTTTATGTATAAAACGTATTAAGTGAGGATTTATAAGGTTTAACTCATCAAAACATCTGCCAAGCGGAATACCTTTAGTGTAAATGTATGTCCCCATTGCTCCATCGCCTATCAGAACTTGCGATGAAAGATGAGATATAAAATTAGTTTGATTCATTATCTAAAAGTTCCTTATAGATTGTATATAACGGCTTGCTCGAAAAACTTATATAAGCTCAATTACAGCCCTCACTAATTTCCCTATACCTGTCTCTACCTCTGATATCCTATTAGCAAGCATATAGGCAGGTGTAGTTACAATTTTGTTCTTTCTATCTACTACCACATCTGTAACTGGGCATCCTTTATGCCTTGCACCCATCGTCTCAAGCGCTTTAGCGGTCGATACGTCCGTCCCTATAGTAATTTCAGGTTTCAAATCAGCACCAAAAACTTTAGCTATAACTACTGGGGCTATACAGATTGCACCTATCGGTTTACCTGCCGAATGGATATCGCATAACAACTTAGCAACACTTTCATCAACCTTGCAATTAGCGCCTTCTTTAGCAAATGTGGAAAGGTTTTTTGCCGCACCAAAGCCACCAGGTAGTATAATAGCATCAAGCTCATTCACTTTAACATCTTTCACATCACATATTTCCCCTCTTGCTATGCGAGCCGCCTCCACAAGGACATTTCTCTTCTCAGACATCGGGTTGCCTGTAAGATGGTTCACCACATCCATTTGCTCTTTATTAGGTGCAATACAAACAACCTCAGCGCCTGCCTTATCAATAGCGAGCATTGTAATAACTGATTCGTGTATCTCTCCCCCATCCTGAACACCACACCCTGATAAAAGTATGCCTATTCTTTTCATAAACACACCTCCTAAAAACAACGGGAGAGATTGTAACATCACTATATTGGAATTGCAAAAGAGATTTATAGACAGACAAAACTACCAGATGATGTGATATTAAATTGCACTGACAACTCTTACTAACTGTTAACGTCTCTCAGGTGGGTGAGGGGGCACTCCATCAGGGGCTCGTCTTCCCCCTGGTGCGAAACCACGTCTAAAACCATCGTCAGGTGGTGTCCCTCCCTGCTTACGCTTTAAGAATTCTTCTAACCTCCGTTGCTTCTCCTCAGGAGGAAGATTCTTAAGCTCTTCTATTTTTTCTTTAGGAATAAAGCCCTTCTCTGCAGCCCGCTTCAACATATCCTTCTTAAAATCTTCCATTAAACCCTTGATTCTTTCCCTACGCTCTTCGGGTGGCAACTCTTTCATTTTCTGGAGTTTCTCCTTTGGCACGTTTTTCTTCAACCACTCCAGAAAATTGCGCCTCATCATCTGATGACGTATACCTTTATTGTCTGAAAACTTCTTGAATCTATCTCCAAACTCCTTAAGCTTTTTGCGCTTATCTTGGGGCATCTCCCTGAACTTCTTTATATTCTCGAATAACACCTTTTTCTCCTCAGGAGATAAAGATTGTATTGCCTTCAAAAGACGACCCAACTTCTGCCTCTGTTCCGGGGAGAGCTTTCTAAATTTCTCAAGCTTATTACGTTGTTCAGGGGTAAGTTTCCTAAACTTCTCTAACTTATTACCGCGATCTTTATCTTCTTGTGGATCAGTTCTATCCCGCCCAAAACCAAATGGCCCCTTACGCTCTGGCGGCATCCGATGTTCACGCTCTCTATCCTGTGCATAGCTAATAAATGGTAAAAGTAAAAACGCTATAATACCTATTACCAAATTAATTACTCTAAACCTCATACATCTGCCCTCCTTCTTTTAACTACCTTCACCCTCTAAATCTATCAACATATCTACAGTTTCAAATAGCTCATCATCCTCAATAAAATCTAATATATCTGCCATCTCATATGCGGTATCATCCTCTGCTAAAATATCAGGATTTTCCACAATAGCTATCTCATCAGGGGTCAACATCTCGTTGTTATCACCATTTATAGACATAAAGAACACAGCTACCAAGACAGCAGCGGCGGCCGCAAGTGGCACAGCAAATCTAACAAGCCGTAACATCTTCTTACTTCTCTGATTAGAGATGTTGATTTCAGACATTACACGTTTCTTAAATATATGAGACGGCTTTATAACCTTATAAGAATCCAGAAGTTTCCAGGTAGCATTAAGTATGCTAAGCTCTTTACCACAAGTGTTACAGCCAGAAATATGATTTGCAACCTCTGAAGAAATAGAATCAGATAAGGCGCCGTCGCTATATTCTGCCAAAACTTTTAATACATCTTTACATTCCATATCTCTCACCTCAATATATATAACACATCAAATATCAAAAAGTTTCGCACTTTACCAAAAAAATATATTCTTATTTTCTGCGTGTTTTTACACACTAATTTACTGTGAAAAATGACTATTTATATTTGACATACATTATGCTTAATTGCATAATATATTCATAAGATAAAAAGATAATATCTATGCCAAAGATTGTAGTGCTAAGCTCGGGAAAGGAAGAGGTCTTTGACCTTACTGCTGATATTATATCTGTAGGAAGGGGCTTAGACAACCAAATAGTATTACAGGACATAAAATCCTCCCGCAAACACTGCCAAATAGTAAAGGCGGCAACAAATCATATACTAAAGGATTTCGACAGTGGCAATGGCACATTCGTAAATGGACAAAGGATTAAGGACCATCCCCTTAAGGAGGGCGACCAAATAAAAATAGGTTCGACACTCTTGATATTTACAAATAAACCAGTTTCTGCTAAACCTTCTATACCAACCCCTACAAATGTAAAAACAACTACTCCGCAACCATCTCTAACTCAGGTATCCAAAATGGACACTATACGCATTCCAGTAATACCTGATACCACTAAGATTGCTGCACAAGCGACATCACCTATACAGAAACCACCACAGCCATCAAAGCCAACAACTAAGATATTGCAACCTACAGCACAACGTATGGCGGCGCCACCTACGACAAAGACAACCCAACCGCCAATAACAAAAAGTATTCCACAAACAAATGCCCAAGGAAAAACATCTCCCACTCAAGCTGTCAGAAATAACACTGCCCAACCTACCACAGGTGTGAAACCACCTACTTCAAGAAGAACTGCTACAGCGACCGCTCCCCCTATTACAAGGACTACGAAGCGTATAGGGACCCAAGCTGTCAAACCGTCTGCACGCTTTAAGACAGCGACGTTCCCACAGAAGAAAAAGATGTCTTCAGTAGTGAAGATAGCTCTCTTTGGTTGTCTAATATTTGCTGGGATAATTGCCTATATCATATTTAGCCAGCCAACCGGGCCTACACAAGCAGACGAAGACAAAGTAAAAGAACTCTACGATAATCTAATAAAAGATAC
>MHYJ01000079.1:6557-9322 GCA_001828445.1 Planctomycetes bacterium RBG_16_43_13 | reverse complement strand
GTAATCCTTCTCCGCATATTTATGGCAATCGACACACGTCATACTATTTTCCTGAATATGCTTTTTATGATTGAATTCTATTGGCTGTTTAATAGTGTCTTTACTGCCAAAGGCGTATAGGGTCAAACCGACCCCTAATACAAGTAAAAGTAATAAAACAACTACTCGGATACTTCCTTCGTTACTGATAAACATGTAAGCTCCCGGAAGCAGTAGGTAAAATGCTCATACCCAGATACGTGAAGACCACGGCACAAAATCCGGCTATACAAACCAATGCTAATCTTTTGCCCTTCCAACCGCTTACATATCTGAGATGTATAGCGGCTAAGTAGGCAAACCAGGTAATAAGAGCCCAGTTTTCCTTCGGGTCCCAAGACCAGTAGTCGCCCCAAGCGACCTTTCCCCAGATGGCTCCCATAACAAGCCCTAAAGTTAATGCGACAAAACCAAAATTCATCGAGCGATTATAGAATTCCTCGAAACCAACGTTGCTGTCTTCCTTACGCCAGTTTGGCAAAATCAGATAGAGTATCGCCAGCGAAAAGGAGGCAAAAAGCGCCGCATACGATATAAAGTATGTTACAACGTGCGGGACGAACCACCCGCTCTGTAGGGCAGGGGGCATATTTATTATCTCAATGTCCGGCTTATAACAGGCATAGACGAAACCGATAAGGCAAATAGCTGAACTAAATATGCCAAGAGCCACCAATCTATATAGAAGTAGCAGTATGAAAAATACAAGGCACACGCACCAAGGATAGAATATCATTGTCTCGTAGAGCGTTTTGAATGGCGCTCTATCTGCGACAACCCATCTCTCCGCTATGACGGCGGTATTTGCTAAAAATGCAGAGAACAGGATTAGAACAGCGAGTTTCGTGAATCCTTTGCTTCTGATTATAAATGACGCCGCTAAAAATAGGGAGGACAGCAAATATAAAATTAGTGTTATCCTGAATAGCACCGTAGAATGTAGAAAATTATCTATAATCATTTTAATTCCTCACCAAATCAGCTTTCTGCTTCATCTTTAATATGTAAGGTCTTATGTAGAAAACATAAATCACGCCGAGTGAGAGCATCCCGAAGCCCACCCACACCAACCATAAGCCGGGGTCCTTTACTACCAAAATGCCGGAGTAGTTTAGATTCTTAGGATTATAGTTTGATTGATAGAAGAGGTAGCCGTCATATTCTAAAGGTGCGTTGACCTCTATGGTTTCTTTCTTAACCTCTTTCTCTTCATTCCACACAGATAGCACGCTGCGATAGTCCTTTACGTCGTCATCCTTTTTGTCGAGCACAAGCACAATCCTGCCGTTGTCCAGATAGAGCGGATGGCGAGGGTCTTTTTGTAACGAGACGTTTTTAGTGCCATTCTGAGATGTAATCTCTAAATCTAAAGATGGTGTTGATGCGGTGCTATGCGGCGAGTCATATACATAGACCAATGTAGGTGCATTTGCATCCCCACTTTTATGCATCTGGGCGAAGTCGGGCATCTTTGCAAATAACCATACTGTGTTGTTAGAGCCATCTTTGAAAATGCGGACTTGTAGGGCAGGATTTACCGGTTCCTGCGATAGGCCGACTGCCTTTTTCTCCTCTATGCTGTATGAAAAATGTGGCATAAAGTTCAAGACCTCTACGCGCCAGCCGTCCTTCAGCTCGTAGGTATTTCCGACCACTACCGTTATCTCCCGTCCGTCGGGCTGTATTTTCAATATGTGGTTTGTCGGCTTATCTGAATGCCCTTTATCGGCTGGCGGTATGTTAATGTTATTTTTTACAACCTTGAAGTTAATGTTTGTGCCGGGTATTTTATTCGTTTCCTTTAAGCCCTTTACAGGATAGGAGGCAACTGCTTCGTAATGTTCAGCGTCTGCTTGCTTATATACATAAATCTTATAGTCCGCATTGTAGTAGTCCACCTGAAAATCGTCGAGTTTTATCGCAAATTTTAGTTCTTTTATCTTATCTGTCCTCTCGCCTCTTTTCATAACGACCATTTGCTTGGAGGGTTGCCCCTTAAATAGGTCTATAAATCCCTTCTCTCCGAACATTGCCCCAATCAGGGCGCCTATGAGGACTATGATTATTCCAAGATGAGTAAAAAGAAACCCGATTTGGCTCAACTTGAAGTTGAACGCCTTACGTTTTACCAATACCAGCAACAGCGATATAGTCATTAGGACTAATAGCCCGTTGAACCATAGGGAGTGGAAAATGTCGTCTAAATATAGGAATTTGAATATGCCTGTAAGCGATTCCCCGTAATTTGTAGTGTAGTCGTTCGGGGGGGCATTCTGTAATATAAATGTCCCAAGCACCGTTGCAAAAAGTGTAGTAACAATTACCGTAATCGCAAATTGATAGGATGTAGTTATGCTGAAGAACTGCTTTCTAAAAAGAGAGGCGACTGTGGCAGTCAAAGCAAGCATTACAAGAACAACAATCGCCTCTCCTGATAAGGGGTTAGTAAAATCCGGCTGTAGTTTCTGAATTATGAATGCCAACAAGGAGACGCCAAATACTACAAGAAACGTCAGCTTAAATGAGCGAACGTTAGCAGGCGGTTTCACAGAAGGGTGCTTTACTCCCTTCTCAGCCGTCTTGGTTATGTCTTTCTCTGCTGTTAGCATTTTATCGTCCTCACTATTTTTTCTGCCACTTCGGATTGGGATGGGAAATTTCCTTCATTGCCTTCTCGAGCAGGAATTCCTTCTTATCTTTGTCCCAGAGGGTTGCCTCGCCTGTTA
>MHYJ01000079.1:1691-6374 GCA_001828445.1 Planctomycetes bacterium RBG_16_43_13 | reverse complement strand
ATTTCTTGTCTAAGAGAGCATCAGCAACGTCAAACGCAGTAACGTGGCACTTTAGACACTTATCACTTTTTTGTGGGTCATCAACGCCCTGCTTTTTGGCAATCTCTTTTGCCTTATCACCTGCTAAAGTATCGAACGCCTTAGCCATCTTCCATTCCTTCCATTTGTTATATTGCTCACCGCTCGCTTTAGCACGATGGCAATTTTTACAACTTTCCGCCCCCACATATTTCTTATCCTTTCCGCCCTGCATATTTACCTCTGCTGTCGCAGGAGGTGGATTTTCGCTTGTGGCAAGCCCTTTTCCAATGTCGTCTTTCGGTAGAGACGTCTCCTCCTTTGCAACTACAGTTGATGGATTTGCTGTCCTCTTCGTCTCATTACTTGCCCTTTCATCACACACAACAAAGGTCGCCAAAAGCAATGCTCCACACACAGCTATAAGTATCCTCTTCATAAAATACCCCTTTCAAATAAAATAACATAACGTTTCCAGATATATAGATAGCAAAATATATACCCTAAAAACCCCCTTTTTCCGTGCAAAAAATGATGTTTTCTGGTGATTCTGGTTTAAGAGGGCGTGTAAATCCTAACCAACTGTGGAATTTCACGCACCCCTTGTAAATAGTAACTACAAAAAGGCGAAAACCTCGTTATCCCGAACAGGAGGTTCGGGATGCCGATATAATAGGATGTTAAAACTATCGGCACACGCATTTTATGCGCTTCTTTGAGGTCGGATGGTGTCTAAATACCTTTTTACCCTTTACCTTGCCTATACACGCATCCTTGCGCTTTTACGGGGCATTCTAATAAATGTTTAGAACCCATTTTTCGCCCTTGACACCAAAAAGTTGTTTCATAACCGTAATAATGGGGTATCCCGATTTATCGGGATCCTTAACTTTGAATTTTGACTTTGCATTTTAATTTTAGAGGTTGTGAAACAACCTCTAAAGAAGATAGCCCACCCGTTTTGCCGAGTGGGCTATACTCCTCTATTTTAAGAGAACCTAATTAGTATCCAGGTATAGGCGTAAATGCACTACCGGCACTCGTGCCCGTCAGGTCGTAATATGACGACTGGAGCAAGCCAATCACATAACCCGTATTGTGGATACCCTCGCTACGGTCGTGGTCTACGAACTTCCAGTTATACATTGCCTTGTATAGTTTCTCATATTGCGTCTGCTGTGCAGTGGTTAGCGCTGCCCAGTCCGCCTGTTGTGTTGCATCCGCACCGGGTGAGGTGCCTGGAGGTGAGTTACCTATAGGGGCAGGACCTGGGAACTTCCTCGTGGTGCCATTAGCACCCTTATGTGCTACCTTACCGCTTGAGGTAGTTATGGTAAATGGTGATGTGCCTGTTCCGAACTTAGGTAGCGCCGGGTCGTTTAAGCCAACCCCTGCTGTGGTTGATTCCATAGCTGTTTTTAGTTTATCAAGCAGTCCCTCTACCTCTTCCTGAACCGTCTCAGGAGTGCCATCCCCGTCATAGTCGGCACGGGCGGCTACCTCAAAGGCAGTGCCTACTATGTGGCACTGTCCGCAAGCGGCGGTATTATACTTCGGCACAGAATTTATATGCCACAGGGTCGGCTGAACCGTTCCTACAAAGTTAGAACCTGCGTTAGTGGTAACCTTCCAGCCGCTATCTATAGATTTTATCATATATGTCCCTGCATCGGTTCCATCTTCGAGCACAAGCTCATCACCAGGAACAACTTTGTCTATGAATATAGGTCCTCCGTTTACATAAAACGACTTTGTGCCCGCAACAACGGCACCGACTGTATTTATTGTCTCATCGGCCACCTCGCGGGCTACGCCTTCAGCTCCACCTTGATGCATATTCCAGGTGTGGTCGCCGATGGCTCTATAACCGCTTGCCCCGGATGACGGAGTTACCAACATATGGCAGGTGAGACACTTCTCGTTTTCCGTTTCGCCGCCTACTATGAAGGCGGTCTCTATCCCGTGGGGTGATGAGTAATATGTCCAGCCCGTATACTCCATACCATTTGTTTTAGACAGCACCTCTGCGGCTGTGCTATCGTGAGAAGAACCGCGACCTGTATAGTAATCTGAAGTAGAACGGGTGTCTTTACGGCTCTGATGGCACATAAAGCATACTGCGGCGTGCCCCGCATCTACAGTTACGCCGTTCATAAAGGTTACCTCACCTATTATACGTAGCTGTGAGTTCTTCTCATCAGCAATCGCACCCTCAGTAACCTTATGCGAGTTATGGCATACACCGCAGGTTATAGCCCTTCTCTGGTAATCAGGTAATACTGGGGCACCAGTGGCATCAACGAATACATCCTTCGGTCCAGTGGAATCCTCTACTGCCTCGAATGCCTCCATAGCCCCAAATGCCTCGTGGCAGTGTGTGCAGGTTGAGCCACCTGCCGGGTACTCTACCTTATTGCCGTGTCTGGATAACTTCCACATCTGCGGTTGTGGATGGCATCTGGCACACACAGATGTATCCATACTCTTTCTGATGCCTGCGGTGTCGCCAACGTGCTCACTGCCGGGACCGTGGCACGTCTCGCACTGGATATTAGCAATCCCAGCTATATCAGGATATTTATCCTTCAAGTCATCCCACGACGACATCTGCAGGTGATTAAAGTTCCGAGTTAGGGCAACATCATCAAAACCCTTATTAGGTATATGTCCACTTGCCGTGCTACCGGGTATAACTAAAGCACTATAGTCCAGCGTCTTCGACAGATTGAGTTGGTTCACAAACGAAGTTCCTGTTGTATGGCATAGCACACAATATAGATTTCGCCAGTTATCCTTTCCCTGATACGACGAGTATTCGGCACTTCCGGGTGTTAGACCATGCTCAAATTTCGTGGAATGTCCCGTCATAGCCCACTCTGAAACCTTGTCATCAAGCCATGCTACGCTTCCACCGTGGCATCCGCCGCATTCACCCTCCGTCGGGTCTGCCGGTGGGTCAACCTGTGAGCCGACCCCTGCATATTGCCCTGCATTTATAGTAAATGTCTTTATATCGGTGCTCGGAGAATATCCTGTCATCGCCCGCGTTACCGTTACTGTGTATGTGCCTTTCTTCGTTGGCACAAAATAAGGTGTCCTTTCATCAGTTGCTGAACCTAATGCGGTCTTATCTGGTTTGTAGAACGTAATAGCCGTCCCAGTTGGGTCAATACCCGTCCAGGTCCACGAATCTGAGATGTAGAATCTGTACTTTAGACCATTTGTTGTTGGGTTTCCGCTGTCTATTGAGTGTATATACACCCTTGCCGCTACCACGTCCTGATACCACGTTCCGGGTGTTGCCTCAAGGAAAGACAAATCGAAGCACTGGACAAGCGGAGATGGCATATTATCTTCCTCTTCGTGGACGTTCCTCACAGCGGTAGCTGTTTCTGCTACAGAGTATGTATATACTGCTCCTGCCTCTGCCAACCATGTACTACTTGTTATATTCTTTGGCGTAGTTCCACCATTCATAAAGATCGGCTCGCCGAGTGGAACATTCTCCAAGCCGGTTGTAGCGTGTCCAGCACTGAAGTTCACGTATTCATAGTCGGATACATCATCACCCGTAACGCCTGGAGTTCCCATATCATCTGTAACGGTTATCTTCACCTGTCCACGTCCCCAGGCGTCTCTATTTACACCCAATACGCCCGGTTGTTCAGGAATGGTGGTCAGGTTATAGAGTTGTGGGGTTGTAA
This sequence comes from Planctomycetes bacterium RBG_16_43_13, assembly GCA_001828445.1. The sequence goes on along the minus strand of MHYJ01000079.1, from coordinate 2,652 downwards.
ATGTAAGCGTGGATGTAGTATCCCCGAGCGTAACCATAAACGAAGGTAAAGTAGATGACCAGCTATAGGATATAGTTCCTGTAGTTGCCCCAAGCGGAAAAGCGGTAAACGTCCCCGCTATATTATGTCCAATAAAAAATGGGTCTGTTCTATAGATAGCCCATTCTGTGGGGACGGAGCCCTCGAAGTTCTTGCCCGCATTCACCGTAATAGACGTATCGCTATTTACGGAATTTATATAGTATTCACCGAAATCAGGGTTATCTATTTGGGTTATAAAGAGTGTATCGCCGGGTAGAACTTTTTCAGATGCATTAAAATTAGTGCCACCCGTGATGGTAAAGTTTTTGGTTGCCACCACACTCGTCCCAGCCGTTGAAGTGCCTTGGTCTCTTAGCTTCCAGCCCGCCCTCGTTGCAAAGTTCTTGATGCTGACCGTAATAGTATCTGATGCAGAGTCAGTTCCATTGTCAGCCGTTACCTGGAATGTAAGGTTTCCTGCTGTAGTAGGCGCCTCAAAGATAGGATATGCGGTGTTTGAATATAGTAGTGTAACCGCAGTTCCCGCCGTCTGTGTCCAGCTATAGGTTATTGGTAACCCATCTTTGTCATAACAGCCCGAGCCGTCCAGCCGAATCCAGCGGATACTGGAACTAACAGGTCCATCCATATCAGGACCTGCACCTGCTACTATGGTAGGTGAGGAAGGACCGCCTCCACCGCTTACACTACCTCCGCCGCCTCCGCCTCCACCTCCGCAACCAATTATTACAGCCACCACCAGAAAGGTAACCCCGACCACTGCTATTGTCCTCTTTACCATACTTCTACCCTCCTTTCATAAAAATCAAACTAATATTAAAAATGACAACTTGCACAACTATCTCCATTATCTATATGAGGCATAACCAAGTGGCAGGCACGGCAGTTATCCGTCGGCAGATGCCAGCCGGGTGCCGTC
>MHYJ01000079.1:1525-1667 GCA_001828445.1 Planctomycetes bacterium RBG_16_43_13 | reverse complement strand
CTATGGCATACGTTACAATTATTCGCTTTAAGCGGCAGATGGCAGGTGAGGCAGTGCCTATCCTGCGGGGTGCCCCATCCTGCTATATGATTTTTAGGTGATGTCTCCTCGTGGCAACGTTGGCAGAAGTCGGTCCTGTGGC
>MHYJ01000079.1:0-1484 GCA_001828445.1 Planctomycetes bacterium RBG_16_43_13 | reverse complement strand
TGGCTTCTTAGCCTCCAGAAGTTATTATGGTTTAGAGGCGGCTCATCCTGATGGCACTTCACGCAGGCGTTCTCTGTGTGGCAGAGTTTGCAGTTGTTGATGTTCGAGCCGCTCACACCTTCTTTTGCAATTTGTCCATGTAACCGCTTCCAATTTTTCTCGTGTGTCTTCGGCATTTTATCCTTATTGATTGTCTTATGGCAGGTGAGACAATCATTGCTGGGCTTGCCCTTTTGTGCGTGGCACTCTAAACAGGTATCCATAGAGAGTTTTAGTGAACTACTGACTGCATCATTTGCCTTCATATCCTTATGGCAGTCATCGCAAGAAATGCCTTTCCCGATATGTGTCTTGTGGGAGAATTTTAGGTCTTCAGGCAGTTTTGTGAATTCGGACCACTGGGGCTTGCCGTCCTTGAGGTAAACAGTTACTTTCTTCTCGGCGGGCTTATCCTCGTCAGTTCCTTCGTGGCATGTCTGGCACTTCTTAAAATCTGGCATACTTGCCTTGTCTCCGTCTGTCTTGTGGCAACTCTCACAGGCAAGCCCCTGGTCCTCTATATGAAGTTTGTGACTAAACAAGGTAGATAGTCCACGTTGTTCTTTCAAAATCTGGACTGCCGTCATACACCCAATAACTGTTAAAATCAGGAATACTGAAAAATGCTTTAGAGACCTTACTATTTTAGAATTCATATTTCACCCCAAACTGTAGTTCGTGATAATAGTCGAAATCGTCGTCCTCAAATGCGTATGAGAACGAAAGTTTAGTATCTTTAGTGAGTTTGTAATTCAGTTTCAGATAGTAATCCCTTACATCATCGCGCTCTGTATCTGCATAATAGTCATATTTGTATAGTGAATAGGATGTCCCAACCGATACCTTTAAGTTATCAGTGCATTGGTGTGTTATGTCCAATCCCGCTGACTTTGTATCTCTACCCTCGCTATCCCATATCTCACCAGTAATGCTTATGTCCATTCCTTTATATGGAATATTTTTTATGATAGGGGTTAGGAAGAAACGCGTGAACTCGCGGTTAAACATTGCCTCGTCGTCATCATCGGTTAATTGTCGTGTGTCAGCCCCAGCCATTACGGCGAAATTCTCGCCGAAGCCCTTATATAGTGAGAACCGCCACTGCCAGTATGGGGAGTATTCCTTTACCACTGCATAGAAGGGGTCGAAATCAATCGCATAGTCGTTCTGCCTTTTTATAAGTGAATAGAACGACGCCTGAAATTGTAGGTCTAAATCAGGGTTGTAATAAGTGCCCCTGCCTGTGAAGTCCCTGCTATTGCCGCCCAATAGAGTATATTGTCCATAGAATTGGAGATATTGATAGAGTGTCTGCCAGGCGCTTACGCCGTAAAGGTTGCTGTCATATTCACCCCAGAAATTCTTATCGCGTAAGTATGTGTAGTCAAGGCGAACTTTATTACCCTGCCACAACTTTGCCTGCGTGAATGCTCCAGCAATGGCAT
>MHYJ01000078.1:3307-11148 GCA_001828445.1 Planctomycetes bacterium RBG_16_43_13 | reverse complement strand
CGCTTCCAATCTGTTCTTGTTCTCTAATGTCTTACCAACACCCATACTAACTACCACCTTCTCTATACGAGGAACAGCCATAACATTCTTATAATTATGCTCCTTCAATAGATGTGGGACAATTTCGCTCTTATATTTCTCTAATAATCGTGACATTTTTTAATCCTAATTTACTTTATGGCTTCCTCTGGTTTTACAGCTTCATTACACTTCTTACATATTCTAACCTTCTCTCCAGTATCGAGCATCTTGGTTGTAACGCCGGTCGGCTTGTTACAATTTTGACAGATAAGCCGAGCATTAGAAATATCTATATAGGACTCTTTCTGTATCCTTGCACCCTTAGGGTGCTGTTGGCTCTTACGCATATGTTTCCAAACAAGGTTGACTCCTTCCACTAACAACCTTCCATCCTGTGGCACAACCCTTAGAACCTTGCCGGTCTTACCACTATCGTCACCAGATATAACCTGCACTATGTCATTCTTTCTAATTCTCATATCTATTTATTTAGAATTGATATTTAGACCACTTCTGCAGCGAGAGATATTATCTTCATAAAATTCCTTCTAAGTTCTCTTGGCACGGCACCGAATATTCTCGTTCCACGTGGGTTACCGTCATTATCCAGCAGAACTATTGCATTCCTATCAAATCTAACATAAGAGCCATCCTCCCTATGAATTGCGCTACGTGTCCTAACTATAACACCCTTTACTATATCTCCTCCCTTTATAGCACCACCTGGAATAGCTCTTTTTACAGAACATACTATAATATCACCCACATTTGCGTATCTCCTCTTAGTGCCACCAAGAACTTGTATACAACCTACTATTTTAGCACCTGTATTATCAGCAACATCCAGTTTGGTTTTCATCATTATCATAGTTATTGCCCTTATAATGGATAGAAACTTATTATATATCATCAATTATGCTTTGTCTGTCGCCTTCTCCAATATCTTTGTTAGCCGCCAACATTTTGTCTTACTAAGAGGACGTGTTTCCATAAGTTCAACCTTATCACCTGTCTTCGCCTCCCTGCTTTCATCGTGTGCCTTACATATCGTATACCGCTTGATACGCTTACCAAACTTTGGATGCGTAACAATACGCTCAATAGATACAGTAATTGTCTTCTGCATCTTATCACTTGTAACTACACCCACAACAGTTCTTCTACGTCCTCTATCTAACATAAATAAACCCCGATAAAAGCAGAGAGAGTTTATCAAAGTAGTATGAGAAGTCAAGGGAAAAGTATCGTATCAGCGAACTATTTTATAGGTGCTAATGATATTCCTGTAGAGGTTTTACACCAAGTTCTCCACTTCTCATCGCTTCTATCCCATTTACCGCCGCTTGGGCAGCAGATATGGTAGTTATAACTGTTATACCGTGTGCTACAGCGATAGAACGTATATGTGCTTCATCCGTCTTAGGCCCCTTACCGCTTGGTGTGTTTATTATCAAATCTATCTCACCATTTATAATTAAATCTGCAGGATTAGGCCTCCCTTCTTTTATCTTGTAAAGTGCCTTTACATCTATACCATTTCTCACCAACACGCGAGATGTACCGCTTGTAGCATATATCTTGAAGCCCATATCTTGCAACTTTTTAGCTATATATATTATATCCCTCTTATCGCTGTCCTTCACACTAATAAATACATTGCCGCTCGTAGGTAGATTATGTGATGCAGCTATCTCCGCCTTAGCATAAGCTCTTCCAAAATCTACATCTATACCCATCACCTCGCCAGTTGACTTCATCTCTGGTCCTAAGATTATGTCTGTTCCTGGAAAACGCCTAAATGGGAATACTGATTCTTTTACTGAGAAATGTCTAAGATCGGAATCCATCTTTTGCGGTATCTTATATTTAGCAAGAACATCTTTTAACCTATTTCCAAGCATTACATTTGTTGCTATCTTTGCAAGAGGAACGCCTATGGCTTTGCTTACGAACGGAACAGTGCGAGAGGCACGTGGATTTACCTCAAGGATATATACAGTATTCGCCTTAACAGCAAACTGTACATTCATAAGCCCCTTAACCTCTAACTCTTTAGCAAGTGCTACTGTATTTTTCCTTATAGTATCCAGCTGTGAATCGCTGAGCGAAAATGGTGGTATAGACATAGCCGCATCGCCGGAGTGAACGCCTGCCATCTCTATGTGCTCCAAAACACCACCAATCAATACATCCACTCCATCAGAAACAGCATCTACATCAACTTCTATAGCGTCTTCAAGGAACTTATCTATTAGAACTGGATGGTCAGGTGATGCATCCACCGCTTCTTTAATATAGTGTTCTAACTCTGAATCATCATACACAATCCTCATAGCACGACCACCAAGGACATAAGAAGGCCTAACAAGCACTGGATAGCCAATTATATTTGCGCATTTCTTTGCCTCACCGAAGTTTGTTGCTGTCCCGCCAGTCGCCTGAACAAGCTGTAGCTTGCTTATTAACTCATTAAACTTCTTTCTATCTTCCGCTCTATCTATCTGCTCAACGCTTGTTCCTATAATCTTTACCCCTGCCTTAGCTAATCCGCTTGCTAAATTTAGCGGTGTCTGCCCACCAAGCTGGACTATCACTCCCTCCGGTTTCAGCACATCGCAGATATTCAGGACATCTTCCTCTGTCAACGGCTCGAAATATAGTTGGTCGGAAATATCATAGTCGGTGCTGACTGTCTCGGGATTACTATTTATCATTATGGACTCATATCCTAACTCTCTCAAGGCAAAAGATGCGTGAACACAGCAATAATCAAACTCTATCCCCTGCCCTATCCTATTTGGTCCTCCACCAAGTATAACTATCTTCTTCTTATCAGATACACGCACTTCGCTTTCTTCTTCATAAGTAGAATAATAATACGGTGTATATGCCTCAAACTCTGCCGCACAGGTATCTACAAGCTTATACACAGGCACTATCCCTTGCTTCTTTCTCTGCTGACGTATGAGCTGCGGAGTAGCACTAAATATATTGCCTAATTGAACATCAGAAAAACCCAATTTCTTTGCTTCTAAAAATGTATCGCGAGATGTAGCATCTATCGTTTCGCATTCCATAAGCGTCTCCTCAAACCTCACTATCTCGCTAATATTTTCTACGAACCATAGGTCAACCTTGCTATGCGATACAATCTCCTCAACTGAGATACCTGCCTTCAGGGCATATCTGATGTAGAATAGACGGTCCACGTTGGGGGTAATGAGTTTCTCTATTATCTTATCTTTAGGTAATGGTGTATCCTTCAGCAGTAGGTCCTTCCTGTCCCAGCCGAGTCCGAAGCGTCCCTGCTCGAGGGAGCGTATGGATTTTTGGAGCGCTTCTTTGAATGTCCGCCCTATGGACATCGTCTCTCCGACCGACTTCATCTGTATGCCGAGCGACGCATCCGCCTCTGGGAATTTCTCGAATGCCCACCTCGGCGTCTTCACTACGCAATAGTCAATCGTCGGCTCGAAGCAGGCAGGCGTCTTCCGCGTGATGTCGTTTGGAATCTCGTCGAGCGTGTACCCAACCGCAAGTTTAGCCGCTATCTTCGCTATCGGGAATCCCGTCGCCTTCGACGCCAATGCAGAACTCCGCGAGACGCGCGGGTTCATCTCTATCACGACCATTCTGCCGTCGCGAGGATTCACTGCGAATTGTATATTCGAACCTCCTGTCTCGACTCCAATCTCGCGCATTATCATTATCGCCGCATCCCGCATCTTCTGATACTCCCTGTCCGTCAGCGTCTGTGCAGGTGCGACTGTGATGCTGTCGCCCGTGTGGATTCCCATCGGGTCGAAGTTCTCGATGGAGCATACTATCACAATGTTATCTTTTTTGTCCCGCATCACCTCGAGTTCGTATTCCTTCCACCCATAGACCGACTCCTCGATGAGGACCTCCTTTATCATACTTTGTTGCAGACCGAATGCGACAATCCTCTCGAACTCCTCGCCGTTATATGCAATGCCGCCGCCCGTGCCGCCGAGCGTGAAGGATGGTCGTATCACGCAGGGCAGACCAATCTTTCTGGCAACCTCCTGTGCATCCTTGAGCGAGTATGCGTAGCCACTTTTCGGCAGGTCGAGGTGAATCTTCTCCATCGCTTTCTTGAATAATTTCCTGTCCTCTGCTTTTTTTATAACGTCCGCAGTCGCACCAATCATTGAGACGCCGAATTTCGTCAGCACGCCCTCGTCGGCAAGTTGGACGGCACAGTTGAGAGCGGTCTGTCCCCCAACGGTAGGGAGCACCGCATCCGGTCGCTCCTTCTCTATAATTTTCGCGATGAACTCCGCCGTAACGGGCTCTATGTATGTGCGGTCGGCAAATTCTGGGTCGGTCATTATCGTTGCGGGGTTCGAGTTGATGAGGACGATTTTATATCCCTCTTCCTTGAGCGCCTTCACCGCTTGCGTGCCGGAGTAGTCAAATTCGCACGCCTGACCTATGACGATAGGACCAGAGCCGATGAGGAGGATTTTTTTGATGTCATTCCGCTTGGGCATTAAAAGGAAGATTAAAGCAAAGATGGGGTGAGATGTCAAAGGAAAAAAAGATGTAGGTGGAAAATTAGTAAAATGGTGCAAGGGCTCTGTGGCTAAGCGCCCTACCTACGATACCAAAGGTTTCGGGCAAGGAAAAATGGGGATGGGATTTACCCTAAGGGTTAGCGGATTCTTTTGAAAGTGTCTCGAGGGCGGGTGAGAGGGCAAGAATCGCAAATGCAGTGCCATATGCCTTGTAATAGCCGTATAGAGGATAGTCCCACCATGAGCCGTCCACTTGCTGGCATCCAAGAAGCGCCCGGGCTAATGCCTTCCAATAATAATTCTGCTGGTTACGGGGCAACTCGGCAATCACCTCTGACGCATAGAAATGGCCAAAGAAAAAGTAGTAGCCCGCTGTCTGATACCACGACTCGTGGGGGATAGGACGATTCCGCCCCATCTCTATAAAATGATGTTCTCCGAATAGTCGGTCTAAGCCGAGTTTGATATCGGCAACGGGTATTTTCTTATGGCGAAAGAGCATAAGGTTGCAGGGTTGAGCCCTGCCCAGAGAACCTTTGGGGCGGTTGGGTGCTATGCCGGGACGCATCTGTATATATTCTCCATAAATAAAGGTCTTATCAGGCGTGCGGAGACGTTCTAAACATCTCATTGCAGCCGTTTTTACTTTAGGAGCAACTACAAGCCCTGCCTTTTCCGCATCCCAGATGGCATCAAGTGCGGCGCCGGTATTGAAACTTGTAGAATCCCATCCGGACGGCTTGCGAAGTTCATATCCGAAATCATAATAACACCATCCGCCGTCCGCCGCCTGCATATTCTCAAGCATAGCAAGCCATTCCTTAGCACGGGCAACTAATTTATCTTTTACAATATCCAGATGCTCATATCTAATCGCCCGCGAAAAACATTGGGTTACGTATGTCAAAGCCCACGTATGATATAATATATCTCCTGTCGCCCTTCCTTCAGGACGTTGGCTCATAAGATAACTAAGCCCCTTATGCAAAGCGACGACGCGTCTCTCATCATATCCGTCCGTCTGCATCAAAGCCATACAGCATAATGCCGACACCGCCTGACGGAAGGCATCGTGTGAGGATACCGTGCCTAAGGTAACATCATAGTTGTCGCCGAGGGATTCAGCCGTTCCCCATGAGCCATCACTATTTTGTGTGGTAAGCAAAAAGTGAATGCCCTTATTAATAGCCACCCTGACATCATCTAACTTTATAGTGTGAGAATCATCTAATGTGGAGCCAATCTTGATATTCTGGCTGGCGGTGTTACACGATAGAGAACCGCCTACTATAATAAAGGCGAATGTAACCGCTGCGAATACTTTACTTTTTGGGAACAATTACATCTCCTTCTTTAAGACCCGATGTAATCCAGACATAATTCCTGCCGGATGCTCCTATGAACACTTCTTGTTCGCTGGTGTCATTACCATTTCGTATGCTGACAAACGATTTTCCTTCACGGTTTATCACTAAATCGGCGGGGATGGCGATGACGTCATTTAACTTGCCAAGTTCAAATCTAATCTCGCAGGTAAGACCTATTTGCAATCTTGAATCACTATCTTTAAGCGAGAGGTGTGTAGAAAACATCTTCCCATTATTGCCCACTTCGTCTGCCAGAGGGGCAATTCGTAATACCGTTGCCTTGAATATTTTATCAGGCAATGCGTTGATGTGCAGTTCGGCGCGGGTGTCGCCTTTGACCATATAACGGGAATTTTCTGGTATAGATGTTATTATTATATAGTCATTAGGGGGATAGATGGTAAATGCCGTCTCATTGGGTTTAACCGTGTCGCCTTCCTTTATCTCCTCCAACGGCGCCCTGCCGGCAAGCAATCGCCTCTGTAAATCGCCGTGCACAACGACGCCGTCTTTGTCTGCCCTAATAGTAAATAGTTCTTTATCCGCTTTTAATCCCGCCAGATAATCTGCGTGCTTTTGGGACTCAAATTCTAATTTACTAAATGACTGCTTAAAATCGATGAGTTCTATTTCAGAACGGGATTTAAGAAGCTCAAGGTCTTCCTTTGCCCACTTTTCTTCGTTAGTAAGTTCCGCAATCTTCTTCGGAATCAGGGTTTGTCTGTTATATTCAATATCACGTCGAGAGATTCCTAAAGAGGTAGTGGTATTTCCTACATCACGCCTTGCCCTTTCCAAAACAATCTCTTTGGTTTTGCCTGCGATTTCACTCTCTTTATACATCTCTTCCAGCTGTTTCAATTCGGCTTGCCTGTCCTGCAGGGTTGCCTCACCCTGCTTAATAGATAAATCCTCTCTATCTCTCTTTAGAGGCACTTCAATCTCTTTGTAGTTTCTCAGGCTTCGCTCAACATCGGCAAGATGGACCCGCGCCTTTTCTAATTCCGCCTGACGACTGGTTTCATTCGTCTTCATCTTTAGTTTTGCCTGCTCAATATCAATCTTGAAGTTGTCGGATTTATAAACTGCGTCCTGCAACTGCCTCTCAATCTGCTCCGTATCTATAGAGAGTAAAACGGTTCCCTTTTTTACGGAAGTGCCTGACGGGATTATGCTCTTAACGGTTAGAGTGCCGTTAAATTCCTTCAAGCGGATAATCATTTGCTCCATTTCAGCAGGGGCTATAACTCCTTTGAGAGACAGCTCCGGCTGGAAGGGTTTCTTCTGGACGCGGTAATCGGACTGCGAGTCCGATTTCGGTTTATCATCCGATAGTAACGGAGAACTAAAACAAAATAAGCCAATCAACAGATATGTTGCCGATGTCATTGTTAGCATTTTCTTCATACTTTTTCCTCCTTAAAAGTGGCAATGTTAACCGGAATTTATAATATCAAGCCAGATAAAATGCTTCTTTAATTTCCCCGAACAGTTACTATTATACGTCCTATCTATACATAATATTGCATACTGCCAATCATATACCAGAGGGAAACTCTGCTTGAGCTTTATTATGGACAATGTTGATTAGAACCACCTCCTCTTGCTACATCCTCACGCTCACCTTCTCCCCCACCTTTGCGGCGAGTTTCTTGGCGGCGTTGCCTCTATTTACCGATATCTCCACGTAACCAGAACTGCCGATAGTGGCGAGTAGGTCTCGCCCCTTCGCACCTGCATACGAGCGAATTATGCCGTTAATCGTCTTGCCCTTCACCTTTATAGATGCGTCGGAGAAACCCTCCAGATAGTTCTTCGAGATGTTGGTAATAAGGTTACCGAATTTGTCTATCGAGACGACCTCGCCCTCCACGACGCCATCCGTTATACTCGGCTCTACGGTGCCGAGTCGCTT
>MHYJ01000078.1:0-3285 GCA_001828445.1 Planctomycetes bacterium RBG_16_43_13 | reverse complement strand
AATTTAGAGATGCTAAATCCCAGCGAAAGGTGCGCGGCGACTGGGGCGAAGATATCCCTCCCGTGAAATGTGTTCGAGATATTGGGAAGAAAATATTTCGTATTGGTAACGTTATATATCTCTTCTACCTTATCAACTTTATATAGGAAACTGAGGACGCCGTTATCTGGGGCGAGGAAGAGATAATCTTTTGTTCTAACGCACACAATATCCCTATCGCTACCGACAGTGGGGTCAACTATGACGACGAATACGGTGCCTTTAGGAAAATACCTGTATGAATTCTGAAGAAGGAAATAGGCGCCCATAACGTCCTGCGACTCAATATCGTGAGAGAGGTCTATGATTTGTGCGTTCTTGTTTTTTGCGAGGATGACACCCTTCGTAACGCCGACATAGTGGTCCTTCAGCCCGAAGTCGGTGAGCAGGACAATTGGTTTATTTGACATAGTAAGTAAGATTTTATGATTTCTGGCTCAAGATTCAAGATTAAAAATATAATCTTCTAATCTTTGAATCCTTCAATCCTTAATATAACTTCTTCTCTTTCACGCGCTCTATTTTCTTTAGTTCTTCTTTTTTTGTTTCTTTCCAGAGGGCGTCCTTTACGTCGCCGAGTTTATCTTTCGGAATGCCTTCTAACACGAGGACGTCTTTATCACGGCGCTCGAGCGAGACGAGAGAACCATCGGAATCGGGAAACTCAAGTAAGATAATATCTTTCTCGTCGCCGATGCTGGGAATATCTTCTTCTTTAGTAGCGCTATACTTGGTCCTGACAAGTTCTCTATATGCGGTGAAAAATTCTTTTGCGTCCTTCTCAGTATCCCAAGTAGTGAACCAGACGGCGGCGACTTTTTTATCCTTGCTGTTTTCGAGGACGGTGTAGCGGTCGCCGCCCCAGCCAGCAGAGGCGCGGTTTGTCCGTTTGACATTGTATTCATCAAGCATAATTTTGACGACGAATTCGCCCCAGACGTTTTGCTCGAGCGGGTTCCAGTCGGCACCGAGGGGTTTGGTTACGTCGGGCAGGATTATGGAGATTGGGTTATCGCGCTCGTCATAATATTTTTTAGGGTGGAGTATCTGTTCGGTGGAGAGCGGCGGGTCTTTATACAACCGTGTAACGTTCTTCCACTCCGGCTTGGTATCCTTAATCAGGGGGATATCCGAGAGGTCGGCAGGCAGTTTTGCTTCCTTAACCTTCAGCGTAAAATCATAACCGTCGGAGTAGGGGAAGACGAGGGTATGTGTGAGGAAGGCGGGCAAATCAGCCATCTTACCTGTCTTTGCACTTTCCCTCATACTACCACCAAGCATATACTTGGACGTATCGAACCCATCCTTGAACATATACTCATACATAACTATGGATGCCTCTCCCTCAACGACGCCTTTCAACGCTAATACGAGGTCGTCATTCCCATCCCCATCCAGAGGTAAAGAAGAGAGTCCTAAAACCTGGTCTTGCACAACATGCATAAGCTCGTGCACCATAACCATATCATCAGCATCTATGCCGTATAGTTGTTCTAACATCTGACGCTGTGCCTTAGACGTCTTATCGTCATCACTGTCATCAGAGTCCGATGGTTTAATAATATACAACTCCTTTGCCTTGTTGTTGTAGAAACCAGCTACTTGACTTGTCAGGAGTTCAATGATCGCCTTCATAATATCCATATCCTTTGGTATAAGCCCAAACTTCGCTGCCACCTTCTGATACATTTCTGCCTTTTCTTTTGGCACCTCTTTCGATATCTCTCTAATCAAAAAATCCTTGAGCTCTTTCTTAGAATATACGCCTGCCGTCACAGATGACTCTAACTTTAATCCCCTTATATCGCTAACTATTCCTTGCAGCTTTTTTACCTTATCACTGAAATCCTGGCTATTATCTTGGGCTGGAGCAACCTGCATAAAGAGAACTACTAATATGAAGAGATGTACTATATTTTTCATAACTCTATAATCCATAATTACATTGACCAGTCGCTGTAAATCTGATATTAACATCCTATAAAATATATTCTCCACTGTCAAACTAAAATAAGTATATGATTGCTTTGAAAAAGATACGAAACAAGCTATTGCGCGAAGAGGTAGTATCAACTACGTTAAGTTGTGGTCTAAGAGCTTATCTAATACCAAAAAGGGATATGAATAGGAAGATAGCTCTTATAACTACAAAATATGGGTCTATAGATATAGGATTCCGAATAGGGAGTGAAAAAAATGTTTCTACTACGCCACCAGGCATAGCTCATTTTCTCGAGCACCAACTATTCAAGAAACAGGAAGGTGATGCATTAGCTGCCTTTGGTAAGTATGGAGCATCATCAAATGCCTTCACTGATTACTGTAATACAACGTATTTTTTCACTTCTACAGGTAACTTTGGGGAAAGCTTAAAGATACTTTTAGAGTTTGTATTCAAGCCATACTTCAATGAACAAAATATAGAGAAGGAGAAGTTTATTATAGAGCAAGAGCTTAAAATGTATGATGATATGCCTGACTATCGAATGTATAAAAATCTAATGTCTATCCTCTATAAGGAACATCCTGTAAGAATAGATATAGGTGGCACCGTAGAAAGCGTAAAGGCAGTTAAAAAAGATATGCTTGTAAGCTGTTATAATAAATTCTATAACCCTGCAAATATGATATTGGTTTTCTCTGGTGATTTAGAGCCATATGAGATATTTACGCTGTCTGATAAACTTATACCGAAAAATGAGCAGAAGGAGTATAAGATAGACCATATTATTCCTAATGAACCATCTGGAATAATAAAGAAATCTGTTACACAAAATATGACAGTATCTATGCCTCGCATACTAATTGGTTTCAAGGACCCGAGTAATACAGATGGCACAGAAGACACTTTAATTAAAGAAATAGCTACTGGTATGGCTTTAGAACTTCTATTCGGCAGGGGTACTAAATTTTACAACAATGTTTATGAAAGTGGGCTTATAGACGATACATTTTCATACTCACATAATTCTGAGGATACATTTGCGTTTTCGGTTATAGGTGGTGAAACAAGTGAGCCCGACAAACTAATAGAAGAAGTGCTATTTACAATTAACAAAGCCAAGCAAAATGGTTTTAAAAGACATGATGTAGAGGTGGGCAAAAGAAAAAGATTTGGTAAATTTCTAAAGGTATTTGACTCACCTGATAGTGCGGCGTTCTCTTTTGCTGAGTGTAATCGTAAAGATACAGATATATTTAATATACCCACTGCCCTTAAGAAAATTAATAGAGATATACTTATAA
>MHYJ01000077.1 GCA_001828445.1 Planctomycetes bacterium RBG_16_43_13 | reverse complement strand
ATATACCTGCATTTGCAGTAAAAGTACCAGAGGTACTGGTAAAGCAGGTGGAGAAGTAGTTCCATGTAACAATACCGGCCATGTAAAATATAACCTGTGGCAAGCCGTCAGTTGGTATGCTTGCTATCTTGCCAAAAATAACAGTAAAGACGAAGGTTGAGAACAATGGCTGTAATAAAAACCAGAGCGGCCCCAGTATGGTCTGTTTGTAGATTGCCACAAAATCCCGCCTGACAAAGAGCATGATCAGATCCCGATAATTCAATAATGCCGGCAGGTCAATGTCAAACCAGCCGCTTCTGGGACGGATTACAGATGTCCACTGTTCATTTTTTTGTTCGGTTGTGAGATTCATTTAACCTCAATAATGCGTGAACATGAGCTGTTTTTGTCCATCACACATAGAATTTTTAAGGGTTATAGGCTATAATTTGTTTGTTTCACAAACCGTACTAAAAGGACGTTTTGTGAAACAAAAATCAAAGACCACTTTTTTCACCTCTCCCTATGGCCAGAGGCTTGAAAATACTACGTCTGCCGTTCACCGACACTCATCTAACTTACATCGGCGGCATGGTACTCATTCAACGTTTTTGCAACAAACTCAGATTTCGTCGACTGCTCCAAACGAAAGGATGATAGAACATACTATCCCTCCCCCAGGATTATCACTATCTGAAGCAGTTCGAGACCCCTCTGAAGAAAATAGAAAAACTCCAGTTGCCATAATTTTTATGAATTTGAAAGTAAGCCATGAAATGACATCCTGTATTTTCGAGGGTTTCCGGGTTAAAAATATTATTTTCACGCATTATTGAGGTTTAATGGTATTATGTTGAATTGTTGAACTGGTAAAATGTTGAATTTGCTAATTGGGCTTCATACTATACATTTACTTAAAAATAGCCTTTAACTCCATCTTAAATCCCTTTAGAATCTGAGACTCAAGGGTGTCGTCTTCTTCAAATGTCTTATAAAGCTGGTAAGTTTTATCTTTCAGGATGTGGATATCTATCGTCTTTTCTCCAGGCACCACAATCCAGTACTCCTTTACACCATGCCTTGCATATAGTTTCTTCTTTTGTATAAGGTCCCTGTAAGCGGTGCTCTCAGAGAGGATCTCTATTGCCAGGTCCGGGGCAGCCCCTATGTTCTTCTCGCCAATAATATTCAACCTTGTCTTTTGAGATAAACAGGATATCAGGCTGTACCACATTTTCATCATCGAGATGGACATCGCAGGGGGCATCAAAGACCTCGCCAACGTCATGTTCTGCTACAAATTTTCTTAACTCAAACTCAATTTTTCCAGAAATCCTCTGATGTCTTGGTACAGGTGAGGGTGTCATAAGTAGTTCTCCTCCTATAAGCTCGTATCTCTTATCATCAGGAGTTTTAAGGTAATCTTCGTATGTAAGTTTTCTCTTTTCTGTCGCAGTAGAAGCCATGACTGACCTCCTCTAAGGATTTTTTATACTTTATACCCTTTTTCAGATTTTCTCAAGTAACCACATTGAATGCTTTCTTGACAGCTTTACATACATTCTCTGTCTGTCCTTCTGTCAATGTCAATCCCGATGGCAGATATAAACCTTGCCGTGCAATCTTTTTGGCAACAGGATAACTCTCTCCTTTAAACAATTCCATTTCATGGAAGATGGGCTGTTCGTGCATGCCGAGGAAGAAGGGCCTTGTTTCTACTCCCAGATCACGAAGCCTTTTCGCAAATTCTACGGCATCCATGCCGGTAGTCTCATCCAAAACAACTCCGTACATCCAGTAAACGTTCTTTGCCCAGGGTTCTTCAACAGGGAGTGTTAATCCAGGTATGTCTTTTAATCGTTCCGTATAACTCTGTCCCATCCATCTCTTCTTTTTTACAAGTTCGTCAATCCGTTCAAGCTGGGCAAGACCGATGGCCGCCTGGAGGTTGGTCAATCTGAAATTGTTTCCCAGTTCTGTGTGATAAAATCGCCGTTCTTTCTTAAAGCAAAGGTTTCTAAGGGACCTTGCCTTCTCGGCATACACCTCATTGTTTGTTAGCACCATGCCGCCTTCACCTGTAGTGATGATCTTGTTGGCATAGAAGCTAAAGCAGCTTATGTCTCCAAGGCTGCCGCATTTTCTCCATTCAAATCCCCCCTGGTCACCCGTTAATCCCCCTATTTCCCCCTTTACTAAAGGGGGATTAATTCTGTATTCAGCACCATGGGCTTCAGCAGCATCCTCAATAACCTTGAGATTATATTTATCTGCTATCTCCCAAATCTTTTCCATATTGCATGGATGTCCGTAGATATGGACAGGCATGATAGCTTTTGTTCTGTCTGTTATCTTTTCTTCAATCTTATTTACATCCATTGTCCATGTCCGTGGCTCTGAGTCAACAAGGACTGGCTTTGCACCGGAGTAAATTACAGCAAGGGCACATGAGATGATTGTGAAAGTTGGCATAATCACCTCGTCCCCTGGTTTTAAATCAAGAGAGTTTACTGCAACTTCCAGTGCAACAGTCCCGTTGCTTACTGCTATACCGTACTTCATGCCGCAATAGTCTGCCCACTTTTGTTCAAACTCTTCTATAAACCTGCCGGCAGAAGATATCCAGCCGGTCTTCAGGCATTCTGTAACGTATTCAATCTCCCTTTCGCCGATAAACGGCTCGTTTACTGGAATCATTGCTAAAACCGTTCTTTCTCCTCTATCCCTATATAAGGGCCTTGCTTCACTTCCACCATTATTGTATCTTCCTGCATCCTAAAACCATGTCCGCCGCTGACCAGCAAGATCATGTCTCCCTGATTCAGTACCCTTGTAGCATGGAGTTTTTTTTCTTCCGTATAGAGATCCACTTCTGCCTTGCCTGATCTTAAGAATAACACCTCAGATGTGCCGACAAGGCTCCTGTTCATCGGGATATGACAATGCGGCACTATCGCCTGACCGCCCTGATAAACTATGAAACCAAGCTGTTGTTTGTAGTCGAGCGGTGTAATAAAGTCCGTCTTATCAGGCTTATAATCTGCAGAAATAATTATTGCCAGAACATCTTCACCATCCTTTATCCATTCAATCATCATCTACCTCCTGGCCATTACTCCCATATTCCAGTCATGCTCTGTCAGCGGTTTCTCTAATTCAAGAAACGGGCAGAATCTGATATCCTTAAACCCCGTGACTTCGAGAAAGTATCTGATCTCCTGGGGGAAAAGAAAGCGCATAAGGTGAGATTCATTGGTCTCACTGATCAGTCTATCTCCCTGTAAATTCCAGACCTTGAATCTGGTTTCTACCGTGTGCGTCAGGGTGTCAACGACTGGTTCTGTAAATCTGATTATTCTTCCAGTCGAAGAATTTCCTTCAAATCCCCCCTTACCCCCCTTTTCTAAAGGGGGGATGGAAGGGTTGTCATCTAACATGATCTCCTTAATTCGAAAGCCAGGTCTTTCAGTCAGTACCGCAGGGCCATACCAGCAATCAAAAAGGAATAGACCATCAGATGACAGGTGATCACTTGCAACCCTACAGGCCTCTGCGAGGGCATGATTTGTAGTCTGATAGCCCATTACTGCAAACATGGAAATTACAGCATCAAATTTCTGATGTAAATCAATACCGGTGATATCACCTTGAACAAATTCTACAGAAAGTTTCTCTTTCTCTGCCTTGCTCAAGGCTATATCAAGCATATCCTGTGATCGGTCAACCCCTACAACATGATACCCACGTCTGGCAAGGATCAGGGCGTGCCCACCGGTACCGCAACCTAAGTCAAGGATAGTACTTACCTGACAATCATATTTCCTGAATGCCAATTCTATAAAATCGCACTCTTTTTCATAATCCTTGTTGTAATACAGATCATCATACGCCTCTGCATATCCTTTAGTGAAAACATTCATTTTGCGTTGCAGCCTCCGTTATCCTTGATTTTGATCAAGATACCATTCATAAGTTTTTCTGATCCCTTCTTTAAGACTCGTTTTTGGTTCCCAGCCAAGTCCTTTTATTCTTGAGATAGCAAGAAGTTTCCTTGGCATGCCATCAGGCTTTGAGAGGTCGCACCTTATTTCTCCATCAAAACCTACTATGTCCATAATTAGTCTTGCAATATCTTTTATCTTGATATCTTCACCTGTTCCGACATTTACAAACTCACCAATATCCTTGTAATCGTATTTCTCCATTAGAAATACACAGGCATCTGCAAGGTCATCTACATATAAAAACTCCCTGTAGGGCTCGCCGCTGCCCCATAAAACGACATGGTCTTTCGTAATGCCAAGATTTCCGAGGATTTGCGCTATGGAAGGTTCATCATCGAAGCCCATGTCATTGCGAGGGGACGTAGTCCCCGAAGCAATCTTATTTCCAGGTTTTGAGATTGCTTCGTCGGCCTTCGGCCTCCTCGCAATGACAATTCTTTCCTCTGTTCCAAAACCCATCGGATAAATTTTTATATCGTTTTTTATGTTTTCAAAATCTCTATCCTTTAATAATTTCGCCAAATGAAACTTTCTTATCAGGGCAGACAGGACATGGGAGGTTTCCAGGTTAAAACTATCTCCTGGTCCATACAGGTTTGTTGGCATCACAGAAATAAAGTTAGTTCCGTGCTGCTCATTGTAATATCTGCACAGCTTGATAGCAGCAATCTTGGCGACGGCATAGGGCTCGTTGGTAGGCTCTAAACTCCCTGTCAGAAGATATTCCTCCTTCATAGGCTGTGGGGCAAGCCTAGGATAGATGCAGGATGATCCGAGGTTGAGGAGTTTTTGAACGCCGTATTTGTAAGCGGCATGGATCACATTTAAGGCGATGGCCATGTTGTCGTAGATGAAGTCGGCCTTGTAGGTGTTGTTGGCCAGGATCCCCCCGACCTTCGCAGCAGCTAAGTAGACATGCTGAGGCCTCTCAGTCTCGAAAAACCACTCTGTGTCAGGTTGTCTTCTCAGATCGAGTTCTTTGCTGGTCCTGTAGACGATGTCCGCATATCCCTTATCCTTTAGCCTTCTGTGAATTGCGGAACCAACAAGTCCTCTATGGCCGGATAGGTATGTTTTCACTCGAAAATTCTCTTCAGTACGTCATTGCGAGCATCCGAAGGATGCGAAGGCATTGGGACCCGAAGGGTCACACTGAGCGAAGCGAAGAAATCCCAAACCCTGCAACGTTCAGAGATTGCTTCGTCGGCCTCCGGCCTCCTCGCAATGACGTTTTCATGTTCAGTTGTGTACCTGGAGCTCATGGGTATTTCATTGTCATTCCCCAAATGCGGACAGGCTGCCGCCATTCAGGGTTTGGACAGCGACCCTCTGTGAAAAAAATGAGAGATTGCTT
>MHYJ01000076.1:324-8429 GCA_001828445.1 Planctomycetes bacterium RBG_16_43_13 | reverse complement strand
AATATTTCACCTGCCTTCAGACCAGATAAAACTTCCACATAGCCATCTTTAGTTCTCATCCCTAATTGAAGGCGGCGCATAATTGCCTTACTATTTTCTACAACAAAAGCAATAAAACCATTTTCAGAAGGTAAGACCGCATACTCAGGCACTAAAACCGCTTCCTTATGTCTCTCGGTTTCTATATTAACATCTCCAGAAAATCCTGCTTTCAACATCCTATCAGTATTATTAACCCATGCGAAACATTCTATCATCCTTGTAGTAGGGTCTGCTGATTCACTTATATGATAGATATCTGCTTTGAACACCTTACTTGGCATAGCCCTTACTCTAAACGTTACTATTGATTTGGGGGTTACTTTTACAGCTTCTGATTCTGTAACCTTAAATCTTAAACGCAATCTGTCTATATCAACTATAATCGCTATAACTGCGCCTGGTGCCAGATATTCTCCCTTAGATACTAACTTACTGTTTATAACACCACTTATTGGTGGACGAATATGGGAGTCATTTCTATCTTGCTCGGCAATCTCCAATGCTGCTTTTGCTTCTTCAACAACTGCATTTGCTTTATCTACACTTGCTGTAAAAGTAGCTATCTCCTCATCTGTTATCCAATCTTTCTCTATTTTACGTAATGCCTTGCGCTTGTTAAGTGCTGATTGTGCCTCCTGAAGTTCCGCTATCGTTTTTTCGAGAGATGCCTTTGAACGTTTGACAGCAAGGGTATATCTATTAGTATCTATATCTACAAGAACTGTATTCTTGGTTACAGCATCACCTTCCTCGAATCTTACATCCTCTACTATACCAGCTACACGTGTAGCTATCTTTATCTCTTCCTTTGGCTCGAGAGAGCCGATTACATCTATTGTGTATGTTACATCTCTCACTTGAACAGGTGCAACCTCAACACGATAAGTCCTTCTGCCCCAGCTGGTTGTATTGCTGGGTTGACCTTTATTTTCACGCACCCCAGTATTGGTATTCCCCGCGGCAGATGAATTACTATCACTTTTCCCAGTCCCACAACTTAGTAAAATAGACGATAATAGCAGTACCAATAAATACTTTAGTATAGCCATAACTTTCCCTCTATTGACCAACTGGTAATATACCTTGTGCAATCTTAAACCGTATCCAATCCAGCTTCTCCTGAAGATATTGACGTTCTAAATCAAGCTTTGCGGACAGCTTCTGATTGTATGCAGTCATAACTTCAATATTAGTAGCCAGTCCCTGTCTATACTCTTCCTGAATTAACTTGTAGTTCTCATCCGCCGCTTCCGTTGCTGCTTCTAAACTACTTATATTTCCAATATCGGACTGAAGTTGATAATACGCATCTTTAACATCCACAGCAATCTGACGCTTGAGGGCATTACGTGCAAGGACCGCTTGCCTATACTTAGAAAGAGCTTCCCTATCATTTGCAAGTGTTAAACCACCCTCAAAAAACGGAAAATTCAAACCTACTGTAAAATCCCAATCTGTCTCCTTCTGGAAATTAGAATAGTTATCTCTATATACGTACACATTACCGCTAAAATCTACAGTTGGAAGATACTCACTCCTTACAATACCAATCTGTTCTTCAGCCACACTAACTTCTGCATCTTTCTGACGCAAATCGTTCCTATGTAACTCCGCTTCTTGTACTAATGTATCTATTTCTTGTGGTAATACCTCTACTTGCAATGTATCCTTTAGAGATACTTCTATATGCTCTCCTAATAAGAAATATAATCCTTCTCTTGCTATTGACAATCTATTCTTACTACTAACTAACTTAGCATTATCAGCAGCGAGTTGGGATTCTATTAGAAGAACCTCCGTCTTACGTGCTAACCCATTTTCCTGTCTCGCCTTTATCTCCCTAAGTCGCTCTGCCTCTAATTTTACAAGCTCTTCTAAAGTTACAACCTCTTGCTGAGCAGAAAGCACGTCATAAAATGACTGTGCAACATCTAAAAATAATGCTTGCTCTGCTACTCGCAGAGATTCCCTATTAGCAAGTATATTCTCGTTTGCCTGCCTTAAAGCAGCAAACTCCTTAAACCCATCAAATATAATTTTCTTAAAATTAATCAGCACTTGCGACCTATTATCCGTAGATGAAAAGAAGGATGAAGTCCCACCACCACTAATCAATACTGGTTCCTGTCTAAAGTGTGTGCCTGATAATGATAGCGTTGGAAGTAAAGCGGATATTGCCTTATCTTTTGAAACAAGTGCCTGTATATAATTTTCGCCAGTAGCTGCAAGTGTCTCTATATTCTTCACAGCCAATATATAACAATCGCCTAATGTGGCATATCCCTGCTCGTTAACTTTATCAATATGACTTTTAGGCTTTTGTTCTTCTTGAGATAGCAGGATATCCTTCCCACCTTCAACAGATGTAATATGTTTGGCACTACATATATCTTCTCTTATAAGCCCCTTATATATGAGAATATCATTATAATGACTGCTAAAACACCCGGATATCATACATCCACATACAATCGTGAATATAACTGTAGTTTTCATAGCGATTACTCTCCTAATCTAAAAACGGACGTTACACTAAAAAATAAATCGTTTACAACACCTCCCTACGGGTAAATCTTATATAACATCCTTGGAAAAGGTATACATTCCCTAACATGCTCCGTGCCACATATCCAAGCAACTGTCCTCTCCACTCCTAAACCAAAGCCAGAGTGAGGAACACTTCCATAACGTCTTAAATCAAGATACCATTCAAATGCTTCTCTCGGCAATTTATGTTCTGTTATTCGCTTCTCCAAAAGATTTAAGTCATATACTCTCTGGCTCCCACCTATTATTTCACCGAAACCTTCGGGGGCAAGCATATCTACACACAATGCATACTTCGGTTCATTTGGGTCTGGCTGCATATAGAATGCCTTCATACTCGCAGGATAACGGTGCACCATAACCGGTTTACCGAAACCCTTTACTATTGCCTCTTCGTGAGGAGCACCAAAATCCTCTCCCCAGTTAAACTTTATACCAGAATCTTGTACTATCTTTACTGCCTCGTCATATCTAATTCTCGGGAACGGCGGGCTTATCCTCTCAAGTAATTTTATATCACGTTCGAGTATTTTCAACTCATTTTGCCTGCTTTCTAAGACACGACTAACTATATGCGAGACGAATTGCTCTGCTAACTCCATCAAACCATCGAGTTCAAGATATGCAACCTCTGGCTCAACCATCCAGAACTCAGTTAAATGTTTTCTTGTTTTCGACCTCTCAGCACGAAACGTAGGACCAAAACAATATACCTTCCCAAATGCCATTGCAGCCGCCTCCGCATAGAGCTGGCCACTCTGCGTTAAATATGCCTTTTCATCAAAATAGTCAACCTCAAAAAGTGTAGTAGTACCTTCGCAAGCCGACGGCGTCAGGATAGGTGCATCTACACAGATAAATCCTTTACTATCAAAGAAATCTCGAATAGCCCGAACAACTTCTGCCCTTATGCGAAGCACCGCATTTTGCTTTCGAGAACGTAGCCACAAATGGCGATTTGACATTAGGAACCCAACATCTGGCACCACATCCTGTATCTGTATTGGGTATTCCTTTGACTCTGATATAACATCTATCTTTATTACTGAAACCTCAACACCACTATCAGAACGTTTATCCTCTCTAACCTGACCACTAACTACTATAGATGACTCCTGAGAAATCTTATCGCACTTATCAAATATTTCATCACTAACCTCCCCTTTTACTACTACACACTGAACAACACCAGTTCCGTCCCTTACTAATAGAAACTGTATCTTCCCCTTAGAACGACGGTTATAGAGCCACCCCTTTATAGTAACATCCGAGCCGATATGCTTCTTTAATTCTTCTATATATATCTGTCCCATAATTTACCTTCTCGACTTAGCGGCTATAACCATAATCCGTGCTGTAAGCCACTGAATCAACTGCTTATCCATAGACACCTCACCAGATGCCATACGTTTTACAAGAGGCAGTTTCTCAATTATATATTTCTCTGTCCTCTTATCAAGTGTTAACGATACCTTGTGTAGAAGTATTCCATCCAATATTTTAGCTATGTTTAAGGCATCTATCCTATCCGTCGCTATCTCCGGTGAAAAGTAAAATTGCCCCTCATCCTGCGATATATCTTTTATAAAGTCGAATAGAAAGCGCCCCAACATCTCCATCTTTCTATAATTTAATTTATCAGCATCATCCTCTGTAGTATGGTAGTACCACGGTGTCCCAGTTGTAAAAAATACGAACGGCACACCAGCATCTCTAAATCCTGCATAATCACTGCGAGCAATAGATTGTCCAAGCGGCTCAATGAGGTATACACCTACTTTTGTCACATCTAAGTAATCAGAAACAGCGCGTGCCTGTCCAATATGAGAACTTAACTTTTTAGATA
The DNA here is from genome assembly GCA_001828445.1 of Planctomycetes bacterium RBG_16_43_13. Next base: position 3,994 of record MHYJ01000076.1, on the reverse strand, counting down.
ACCGTTCACAATGCTCAGAACCAAATGCGTATACTTTCCTATCCTCCCACTCGAAAAGGTTACCACCCACGAGGTCAAAACATATCATAGCTCGGAACTTCTTTGTATCATATAACCCAGACCTTACGAAATACCTTGAGCCAGCCATCCCTTTTCCAAGTTCCTCTGCTTCAAATGATATGAACAATATACTATAGTTTGGCTTACTTGCTTTACTAAATGCCTCTGCCAGTTCCAGAAGCATCGCTACACCAGATGCATTATCATCTGCGCCGTTATATATACGACCATCCTTTTCACCAAGATGGTCGTGATGGGCAGAGATAACTATATGGGTATCAGGGTGCTTTCGCCCCTCAAGTACACCAAGCACGTTAAAGCCATTCCCAAACTTCTGAAAATAAGTATTGCTCTCTCCTCCCGGCTTCAACCCAAACTTCTCAAACTGCCCTGCTACAAATCGAGCAGCCGTCCTACCCTCCTCAGTTCCAAAGCCCCGCCCCTTCATATCATCACTGGCTAAATATCTAACTATACGCTCCATATCTGCTCTATTAATGGTCTCGTAAGCAGAAGGTGGTAACCCAATAGAACTACAGGAAAGAAGTAGCAGAAGCGAGACAATTGCGAAATATATATTCATATCATCAATTTACCCCGGGGGAGATTCGAACTCCCAACCCCTGGATTCGAAGTCCATCACTCTATCCAATTGAGCTACCGGGGCGTGATTTCTTTTCAACAAATTCTATTATATAATCAAAACTATTATGGTTAGGTGGAAAACGCACAAACTCATGTCCATAACTTCTATAAATCATATCCGCCACTTTATACTGAATAGAACTGCGATCGAACAAGCCAGTACTTATGTTTGGCATCGGCATGGAAACTCTACGTCCGTCACAACTAACGAGCAACACCTCCCTTATTTTTACACCATTTATAACCAAATAAACTGGAAACGTAAAACATCCTTCCTTATCTGGAAAGATTTCTATCCATTTCTCCCGAAAATCTTCTTCCACATCTCTATCATGTGGTATTACTACTTGAAACATATTGTCAGATTCACAAATATAAACTTCTCTATTATCTATATTCTCATATCGCCAAGTCCCATTTTTAAGTAATTTCTCAAAGCTACCGAGGTTCTGTTCTGGCAGTTTATCAGTTTTACCTGAATCTTTATCATAAAACCATTTACGGCGTATAAAGAACCCTATAATCCCGATTATTATAGTTATAATGGCTCCTGCAATTACAGGATAAGATTCAACTAAGTTTATTAGCTTGCTCATATATCAATCTATTAATTACGGAGGGGGTGGGATTCGAACCCACGGTAGCCGTAAAGCCACAACGGTTTTCAAGACCGCCGCATTCAACCGCTCTGCCACCCCTCCAACTTAAATCCAAAAGTATAAATCTAAATACTACCAAATAACTATTGCAATATCTAACGGAGAGGGTGGGATTTGAACCCACGGTCCACCTTTTGGGCGGACACTCCATTTCCAATGGAGCCCGTTCGGCCGCTCCGGCACCTCTCCAAAATATATAGGTTAGCATTCTACCAATACAGCAAAACCTTGTAAAGTAATTTGGGAATTTATAATATACAGGGTAATCAAAGGGCGAGTGGCGGAACTGGCAGACGCGTAAGATTTAGGATCTTATGCCCAAAGGCGTGGAGGTTCGACTCCTCTCTCGCCCATTTAACTGCAAAATATTTTAGCTGTTTTGTGCGTATAACTTTAGGAGGACACATATGATTTCTAAACGTTTACACTGCTTTACTTTACTTGCTATATTTGCATTATCTCTATCTCTCACAATAGACGCACAAGATAATAAAGAAGACAACAAGGGGAAGGTAGCCCCGTTCACTATAGACCAGCAAGGCGGTTGGCTAATCCTATCTATAATGGTTGACGGTAAAGGACCGCTAAAAATTGTCTATGACACAGGTGCATCAGAATCCTACATCAATCCAACTTCTTACCGTAAATATTCATTAAATAAAGGAAATCATAAGCTAAAAATGGGGGACTTAGAATTTGAAACAAATAAATTCCCACCAGACGTTCAGGATATCCCGGGTTTTGACGGCATTATGGGTTTCGACGTCATCTCCCAATTTGTATGCACAGTAAATATCAGCAAAAAGCAAATCACGTTCTTCAACAAAAGCGATTGGAAGTCACCTATTATTCCGAAGGGTTCTAAGACAAAGAAAGTGAAATATATCGGAAAGTCCTCACAAGGACTTGAGGCAATGGCATTAAATGTTTATATCAACGAGCAAGGTCCTCTACAGCTACTTATAGACACCGGTTCCCCCGCCGCCTGTTGGCTCCTTCAGAGCACTGCACAAAAGGTTGGTCTATCACCATCACAACAACCAACAACCGGAAAGGTAAAAGTGGCAGATGGAGTTGAAGTAGCACAGGGCGTGATTATGACCATCCCTCAGCCAAATCTACAACAAGCGGCTCAGATGCTGAATATAGACGGTGTCTTGGGTGGCAATTTCCTAAAGGATTTTATCGTAACCTTCGACGTAGTAAATAAGGAAGTTATATTTGAACCACTAACATCACCAACACCACCTAAGAAGAAATAACTACGTCTAATAATATGGAAAAGACAGATGAATTCTTTATGTCTGAGGCATTGAAGGAGGCAAAACGTGCCTTTGACAAGGATGAAGTCCCAGTAGGAGCAGTAATAGTTCACGAGGACAACATAATCGCCCGCGCCCACAATCAGAGAGAACTGCTAAAAGACCCTACCGCCCACGCAGAGATGATAGCACTAACACAGGCGGCGAGCCACCTCGATAATTGGCGACTTACAGGCACCACTATTTATGTAACAAAAGAACCCTGCCCTATGTGTGCAGGTGCTATTATGCTTTCACGCATTGATAAACTTATTTTCGCTACATACGACGCAAAAGGCGGTGCCTGCGGCTCGGTTCTGAATATAACCAACAATGATAAATTAAACCATCACGTAGAGGTAGTAACCGGTATCCTCGAATCAGAGTCAAAATCACTCCTGCAGGAGTTCTTCAGAAAAAAACGGACTGACGCCATATAGTTTTATCTTGAAACTCTCAACTCACAACTCTAAACTCATAATCTATCTGGAGAGGTGCCGGAGCGGCCGATCGGGTCCGCCTCGAAAGCGGATGACCGCGTAAGTGGTCCGTGGGTTCGAATCCCACCCTCTCCGTTATAATAAAGTTAGGAGAAAGAATATGGAAGGAATAAAGGTCATCAATATCAATAAGACCACTGGACAGTATCTCATTCGATTAGATTGCGGCATAGAGGTAGTGAGTGCCTTGTCCCACATAGCCCAAAAGCACAAAATACCATCCGGCTCAATCACAGCATTAGGGGCAGTTAAAGACGCCACGCTCGGCTGGTTCCACCCTGACACAAAACAATATACAAAAGAGGTATTCCCAGAACCACTCGAACTCGTCGGACTCACAGGCAATATAGCATATATGGATAATCAACCCGCCATTCATATACACGCTGTTTTGGGAGGCACAAAAGGAAAAACATACGCTGGGCACCTCTTCTCAGCAACAGTAGCAGTTCTCGTGGAGGTTACTATATTAGGAGGGGACGTGTCAATCCAACGTAAGAAGGAT
>MHYJ01000076.1:0-270 GCA_001828445.1 Planctomycetes bacterium RBG_16_43_13 | reverse complement strand
TTATATTACTGCCCTTTTCTAAAAGCGTCTCCCACTTATCGGCGTGTTCTTCCTCTGTTGATAATATCTCTTCCATCATCAAGCGTGTCGTGGTGTCACCTACCCCATTACACAGCTTGATTATTTTCCTATAATATTCTATCGCATCATATTCACCTGCTAAGTCATCCTCTACCATCTTTCTTAGGTCTCTATCCTTTCGCACTCGGACACCTGTAGGAGAAATCGTAGGATTGCCACCAAGGAAGTTTATCCTCTCCGCCACCTTCT
>MHYJ01000075.1:15599-15840 GCA_001828445.1 Planctomycetes bacterium RBG_16_43_13 | reverse complement strand
GAGCGTGTGCTGAGGATGGCAGAAGGAGCACTCCTTTTGGTTGATGCGGCGGATGGTCCTATGCCACAAACAAGATTCGTGTTGAGGAAGGCACTTGCCAATAAACTCCATCCGATAGTAGTTATCAATAAACTGGATAGACAGGATGCAAGACCACGAGAAGTTTTGGATGAGGTCTTTTACCTTTTTATGGAGTTGGATGCTACGGACGAGCAGATGAATTTCCCTGTGGTGTATACGA
>MHYJ01000075.1:12364-15321 GCA_001828445.1 Planctomycetes bacterium RBG_16_43_13 | reverse complement strand
GAATTGTCAACATTTGTTAATCTTAGACGAGACCCTGTACAGAGTGCAGTAGTTGGAGACATTGTTTGCATAAGCGGTATTACGGAAGTGGATATAGGTGATACGATAGCGGGGGGAGATAATCCTACACCGCTGGATTTTGCGAAGGTGGATGAGCCGACGCTTGCAATGAATTTCCTCGTCAACAATTCACCTTTGAGTGGGCGGGATGGAAAATTTATAACTTCACGGCATCTGAGAGACCGCCTATTTCGGGAGACGCTGTCAGACCCCGCCCTGCACGTAGAGGAGACGGCAAGCATGGATACATTTAGGGTCAGCGGACGTGGGTTACTGCATTTATCTATTCTAATAGAGAATATGCGGCGGGAGGGATATGAGTTGCAAGTATCGCGCCCCGAGATGATTACTAAGACGATAAACGGTGTCCTGTGTGAGCCGGTGGAATTAGCGAGTTTGGACGTGCCTGACGAATATGCAGGTAGGGTGATAGAGCTTATGAGCAGTCGCAGGGGGGTAGTGGAGAAGATAAATTCACGCCGAGAGAGGACGCATATGCTTATCCGTATTCCTGCTCGTGGATTAGTAGGATTGCAGAGCAAATTGCTCAGTATCACACGCGGGCAGGCAGTTATGTATAGTGGATTCGAGGGCTACGAGGAGTATCGTGGTCCTATACCTGATAGGATAGCAGGTGTTATAATATCACAGTGTGCAGGAGAGGCGGCTACTTATGCCCTTGATAATCTACAATCGCGAGGGCTATTCTTTGTAACGCCTGGCACGAAGGTATATGAGGGGATGGTTGTGGGCGAGAATTGTAGGGAAAGTGACCTTGTAGTGAATATAACAAAAATGAAGCGTCTGACAAATATGCGTGCCGCTTCATCGGATGCCACTGTAGTCCTGCCACAGCCGCGGATATTTTCACTTGAGGAGGCGATAGAATACATAAATATAGATGAACTCGTAGAGATTACACCTACTGCGGTGCGTCTTCGTAAATCAATCCTATCTGAATTAAGACGTCGTCGTGAAGGTAGGAAAGCGGCAGAGACAGAAGCGGAATAGTCAGCATTCGTCAATAACTCTATATCTGGTGTTTTAGATTGACTTCCCTTATAAGTTAAAATAAGATAGCACCATGAGTAAATGGTTGATTGTAGCTTATTTAATTTGCTTCGGATTAGCTTTAATTGCGGGGCAAACCTGCCTACGAATAGAGATCTATAAAGCTAAATTTAAGAATATAGACCCTTTTTCTACAAGAGAAGAGGAGGGTGCTAATAAATGGCGGTCTGCACCGTGGGTTGATGAGAAGCTCTGGCGTGAGCTGGTAGCGAGTGAATATGGTATACCTGAAACCCGTCCACTCACTCCGGAAGAAGAAAAAATTATGCAAAAAGATATAGAGTATGCCAGAAACAACAACCATCTTCGTGATTTAGTAAGAAATTGGGGGCTTCCACAATATCTTATTGTCCCAATTACTTTACTTATGTCTATTTGGCTTCTAAAAAGAAAATCTTCAACTTTCTATAGAATACTTGCAATGTCATCACTATCCTTAACACTTATAAGTGGCTTTTTAATGATTTATAGGGGTTACTTTACCAGCCTTAAAGCTTGGTAGTTAGTAACTTAAAAATGGCGAGGGCGACGGGAGTCGAACCCGCAACCTTCGGATCGACAATCCGATGCTCTAACCAATTGAGCTACGCCCCCAACGAAACACCAAGATTAAAAAATCAAAATGCAAAGTATAAATCTTATTAGGGCAAGTAGGTTATAAAATCACACTATGTATGTCAACCTTTATATGTTTCCAATAATCTTACCTTGATTTGCTATTCCGTCAGTTCTATTATATAGCACTTTAATTATGTTAATCTTGCAGAATTTATTGCGGCGGAAGGTTCGGACTGCCCTATCCGTAGTTGGTATCTCTATAGGTATAGCCATCATCATTGCCTTCGTCTCTATTGTTAGAGGACACAGGGAAAGTATAAATAACTATGCCCGTGATAGCGGGGCACAGTTTATAGTTATGAGTAAGGGAGCGGCAGACCCATCTTTTAGTCGCATTTCCAAATCCGACATAGATAAATTAAGAACAATAGACGGTGTTGCGGAGATGTCTTCATCATTTTTCTACGCACTTCGCTCTCCGCAATTTAGCCCTATACCGTTTCTCCTATTTTTTGGCAGGAATCCTGAGGAGCGTCTCATAAAACGATATAAAGAGAGGAATTTACAGGGCAGATTGATAGAAGGTGATGATGAAATTATGCTCGGTGCCACTGCCGCAAAGGGTTTTAGTAAAAAGGTAGGCGACAAATTACACGTCCTTGAGAGGGACTTCACAGTAGTAGGCATATACGGAACCGGCATACATTGGGAGGATATTGGCTGCGTGGTCTCCGGTAGGGTTATACAAAAAGTGCTTGATATGGGCGATTCTGCAAATATTGCCTTCATATATCTTAACGATATAAAGAAGATGGATATTGTGGAGGATGCTATAACTAAACAGTTTCAGAATCTGAGTGTGGTAAGGGCGGAGGAATTCACAACTGCATTTGGTAAACAACTCGAATTCGTTGACCGTCTAACCTGGATAATCTCATTCATAGCAATAATAGCCGGTGGAATAGGTGTTCTGAATACAATGCTTATGAGTATATCCGAGAGGGTGAGAGAGATAGGGACGCTCCGCGCCGTTGGTTGGGATAGGGTTATGGTGTTCAAACTCATTTTATCGGAGGGTCTCGTCCTCAGCATACTTGGTGGGATTTGCGGTATTTTACTCGGATACTTTGGCACGCAAGCAATCACAAAGTGGTATGGGCAGGGGTTCCTTACTGCAAAATATTCTTCGGAACTTTTCATTCAAGCAATGTTGCTGTCGCTTGTGCTTGGGCTTGCTGGAGCACTCTATCCCGCGTATAAGGCATCCA
>MHYJ01000075.1:11409-12351 GCA_001828445.1 Planctomycetes bacterium RBG_16_43_13 | reverse complement strand
AGAGGCACTAAAATATGAATAACGATATAGCCATAGAAACAGTAGATTTGGTCAAAACATACGAAGGTGGGAGGGTCCACGCCCTCAATAGCGTAAATATAAAGGTGCGTAAGGGTGAATACCTCTGCATAACAGGTCCATCTGGCTCTGGCAAGTCAACTTTTCTCCACATAATTGGGGCGCTTGATTACCCTACCAGCGGAACGGTTATATTGAACGGGCATTCTCTCAATAATAATACCAATCTTGATAAGGTGCGTAGATATGAGGTGGGCTTCATATTTCAGTTACACAATCTTATTCCCACTCTTACTGCTGTAGAGAATGTAGGTATTCCTATGTATGGAAGTGGTGTCTCTAAACGTCAGAGGTATGAGCGTGGTGCTGAACTTCTGAAACTTGTAGGGCTTGGTGATAGGATTGACTTTATTGTAACGAAGCTCTCAGGCGGTGAGAGACAGCGCGTGGCTATAGCGAGAGCGCTTGCAAATAAGCCATCTCTCATACTTGCAGATGAGCCAACTGGCAATTTAGACAGCAAGACGGGCGACGAAGTTATGGGGACTATATTAAAGGCGAAAAATGAGTTTGCCGCAACGCTTGTTGTGGTAACTCATAATCCGAAGATTGCCACTGATGCGAATAAGGTTTTAGAGATTGTGGATGGGAAAATAGTTCAGAATAGCTGATATAAGCAGTTCTTACTTTCCTTCGCTCACAGCACACCTAAATCCGACCTGCTCACTTGCGGTGAGTAGCCCTTCGAAATATCGTGTGGTTGTAGTGGCAAATTTCTTGTCCAGCATAAAAGACCCGCCTCGTATGACCTTATAGGCGTTCTGTTGCGTTTTTGAAGGTGTCTTGCCTGCTTGTGCGGGTCCCTGCGGGTTCTCTTTTGGTGATACTTTATAGTAGCCCGCATTAAACCAATCGAAACATCTC
>MHYJ01000075.1:0-11340 GCA_001828445.1 Planctomycetes bacterium RBG_16_43_13 | reverse complement strand
GCTGGAAGCGGAGAGCCATCAATGTTGCCGCCCTCGCCCCAATTCGCATACATAGAGTTCCACTCGTTGCCCCAGGGATATTTGAAATTTTTAGTTCCCCTTGCTGCCTTTTCCCACTCTGCCTCTGTAGGTAGCCGTTTGTCAGCCCAGGCGGCGTAGCCGTAGCAGTCGAACCAGTCAACACCTACAACCGGCTGGTCGGATTTATTATAACGTTTGTCTATCCAAAAATGCGGTGTGTGGTCTTTGCCCTTCGGCTCGTCGGCATTACAGCGGCTGTGGTCGTTCGACATCTTTATATAGTTCAAGAATACGGCGTATTTCTCATTCGTTACCTCGTATTTGTCAATGTAATATGTGTCAAGATAGACCTCGTGGGCGGGTCCCTCGTCCGCACCGCCCTTGTCATCTCCCATTGTGAATTTGCCCGCAGGAACATAAGCCAATTCTAACTCCTCAAGTGTGAAGTTAAATGCTGCATCTCTCCCCGCATCTACATCTATCGCCTTTTCTATACCGAGTATGCGGACGGCGTATCTGCCCGGCGACAGTGCCTTCATAGTAAGAGGCGGCTTGCCTACGTATTTGTTGTCGAGGTAAATAGCGGCGGATAGGGTCGCCTTAATCTCGACATTCGGCGATGGTAGAGGCGACACCTTCTCGAACTTCACAAATAGCTGCTGATTCGCCTCCGATATTTCTATCGTGGATTCATACGGTGTGTAGCCCTCTCTCTGCAATCGCAATGTGTGTCTCCCCTCGCCCGCAAGGATGAGCGGCGTCGGCTTGTCCTTCTTCACATTATCCACATAAACGTCTGCCCCAGACGGCTCGGTCTCGACGAGTATCGTGCCTTTATAGAGTTGAGGGTTGTGAGTTGGGAGTTGAGAGTTTGTAGGTGGAGGGTCGGGAATAGGAGTGGGAAGTTCGGGTTGTGGATTGTCCTCGTTATCTTTAGTGGTCTCTTCTTTTTTAATGGTAGGTGGTAGGTGGGAGTGGGGAGTTACGAGTTGGGAATGTGGGGTGGGGTCGGATTGCGGAGTATGTGTGCCGCTCGGCGAGATGGCGATGACTATCACTACAACGAATAAGAGCGAGGATAAAATCGTAATCAACGTTATAAGTTTATTATGTTTCCCTCTCATTGAGTCCTTGATACGTTTCGCTACGGATGATATTTTCGCGCCTGCCTTACGCAGTAGGTGGTAGGTGGGAGTTAGGAGTTGGGAGTTGGGAGTTGAGAGTTCGGAATGTGGGGTGGGGTCGGATTGCGGAGTATGAAATGGGACGCCCTGTTGTTTCAGTTCCTGCCGCGCCTTTATCAGCTCTATCTCCATATCGTCTGCGGATGCGTAGCGCAAATCCCTATCTATGCTCAACGCCTTTTTTATTATCCTGTCCAAGAGCGGAGGGACGACGGGGTTGAGCTCGCTTGGTAAATCCATCCCGAGGGGTAACTCGCCTGTCAGCATCTCATACAGCACCACGCCGACAGAATAAATATCCGCCCGCTCGTCGATTATCCTATTCGGCGACAACTGTTCAGGTGCGATGTAATATACAGTTCCGGAATACGAGAGCGCCCCTGACGTCCTGAAATTTCCAGACAGCACAATGTCGCTCACGGGACCGACAGTCCCTCTCCCCAATCCCAAATCCGTTATCTTTACGAAGTGCGTGGTTACTATTTTTTTGTCTCGACCTATTGGGGCATCCTCACGCTTCTCTATGAGTATATTCTCTGGTTTTATATCCTTGTGCATTATTCCCTTCGAGTGTGCGTAGGAGAGTGCGTCAAGAATCTGTGTGGCGATATCCACTGCGTAGAGGGGCGGGAGGATGCCGTCCTCGTTGATGACCTGCCGCAGATTTCTGCCGTCCACATACTCCATAATGAAGTATGGCGGGTCGCTCTGGAGATTGAGGTCGAGCGTCCTGACTATGTTCGGATGTTCGAGTTGTTGCTGGAATGTCGCCTCGTTTTTGATTGTCTCTACTGCCTTGACGTCTCGAGGGATTTTGATAGCGACTGTTTTGCCGTGGAGGTGGACGTGTTCCGCCTTCCAAACTTCGCCGAAGCCGCCCTCGCCGATTCTCTGGATGAGGACGTATTCTGATAACCTGTCGCCTTTATCTAACTTTCTGTAAGGCATATATTTTCTCAAGAGGTATGGTATCACTATGGACGGGATAAGTCAAATACGATAGGGCTTGCCCGACGATTCATATGTGGATTATCTTTTTGTGGTGATAAGTTTGTTTTTTCTTTGACAACTAATCTTATTTTTGTCCTAATATGGGTAAATTAGAAGAGATAATGTGTTTTTAGTTTTTATATGAAGGATTCCGAATTAACAAGCCCCAGAGGAGAGGTTCTAACCAACTGTCAGGGGAATAAAATGTATATAAATACCGAAGATACTGTCATTGCCCCTGTTTTATTGACCAGCGGAGTATGGGAACCTTTCGAAACCGAACTTCTTCAAAAGTTACTTACCAAAGATATGACTGTAGTAAATATTGGCGCAAATATTGGGTATTATACATTGATAGCCGCAAATAGAGTTGGCCCTAATGGCAGAGTTTATGCCTTCGAGCCGGAACCCAAAAATTATAAGTTACTTGTTAAGAATATTAAGGAAAATGGCTATAAAAATGTCATACCGTTACAAGCTGCGGTTACCAATAAACAAGGAACACTAAAACTCTTTCTGGATAAATTAAATTTTGGTGCGTTTTCTTTAGCGGAACAGAATGTTAGAGAAGAAAATGGTTTTGTAGAAGTTGAAACAACTTCACTTGATAGGTTTTTTGAAAAATATAGCAAGGACTTCAAAGTAGATATCATTCAAATGGATACTCAGGGCAGTGAAGGATTAATATTAGAAGGTGCCCAAAGAATTATATCAAATAACAAATTAAAAATTATTATGGAATTTTGGCCTTATGGCTTAAAGAATATGGGAACAGAAGCCCTGGACTTGTTGGGAAAAATAGAGGACTATGGATTTGGAATAGGGCTTATTGACGAAAATAACAAACATATAAGTTCTTTACCTTCAGAAAAAATTGTTGCGATGTGTATAAATTCAGGAAACGGTAGGGGCTTTGTTAATTTATTATTAGAGAAATAAAATCTAAGTATGCCTCTTGTGTTTTACCTCATATCACTTAATATATTAAGGAATTGGGGATTTTTATACTGCTCCCTATTAAGGCAATACAGTATTATGAGCAAAGTGCGTAGGGCGAAGAAAATCCTTTGACATCTCATCACAAAGACATAAAATCATAAGGCGGGAAAATGGGTAACTACAAATTCAATAAATCACGGGCTGAATACAGGACTGCAATAAAATATATCCCCGGCGGAGTAAATAGCCCCGTGAGGGCGTTTAAGGCGGTGGGCGGTACGCCGATTTTTATAAAAAAAGGTGTGGGGTCTCGTTTCATAGATGTGGATGGCAATTCATACATTGACTACGTCTCATCGTGGGGTCCTCTCATTTATGGGCATTCGTATCCGCCGATTGATAGGCATATAAAATCCGCCCTGCCGAGTGGCACGTCCTTCGGGGCGCCTACGGTGGCGGAGGTGGAGTTGGCGAGGATGCTCGTTGACGCCATCCCGTCTGTCGATATGGTTCGGCTCGTAAATTCCGGCACGGAGGCGGTTATGAGCGCCGTCCGACTTGCGAGGGCATTCACGGGGCGGGATTCGGTAGTGAAATTCGAGGGGTGCTATCACGGACACTCCGATGGAATGCTCGTGAAGGCTGGCTCGGGTGCGGCGACATTAGCCGTGCCGACGAGTCCGGGCGTGCCTAAATCGTATTCTGATAAGACATTCGTCCTGCCGTATAATGATGCGGATGCACTAATTTCTCTATGTCGTAAGAGGTGGAGGGAGATTGCCTGCATAATAGTCGAGCCGATAGCCGGGAATATGGGGGTCGTCCTGCCTCGAGATGGCTTTTTAGAAGAGATGAGGGCGATAACAAAAAAATATGGTATCGTTTTGATATTTGATGAAGTGATAACGGGTTTTCGGCTTTGCTTCGGCGGGGCGCAAAATATTTTTGGAATAGAGCCGGATTTAACTACGCTTGGGAAAATTATCGGTGGTGGTATGCCGATAGGTGCGTATGGCGGGAGGAGAGATATTATGAAACTCGTTTCTCCGTCTGGACCTGTCTATCAGGCGGGGACGTTGTCCGGCAATCCAGTGGCGGTAGCGGCGGGCAAGGCGGTTTTGAGATGTCTGAAAAAGGATAAGCCGTATAAGAGGATGGAGAGGGTGACCTCTTATTTGAGGGAAGGATTTCTAAATGCGGCTCGGTTGAGCGGGGTTTCCTTATCGGTGAATGCTATTGGCTCAATGTTCACACCGTTTTTCACGAGTGGTAGAGTTTACGATTTCTCTTCCGCATCAAGGTGCGATACGAAGAGATATGCTAAATTTTTCTGGGGTATGCTCAAGTCGGGATTTTATTTGCCACCTTCTCAATTTGAGACGGCATTTGTCTCCGCAGTTCACACCGAGGCGGATATAGATAGGACAGTTAATGCTTGCTATGAGATATTTAGGAAGTTATAACACTCTTCCTTATGAGTAGATTTTTCTCGAGGGATTTATATCCTGTCTTGGCGATTGTCTTTCTCTCAGTATATTTATTTTTCTTCTGGCTTGGCGGTAATGGGTTATGGAATGCAGACGAGGGGCGGTATGCGGAGGGGGGGAGAGAGATGTTTGTATCTGGGGACTTCCTTGTTCCAACGATTGATGGGCTTCCTCGTATAAATAAACCGCCTCTAATCTATTGGTTGGATGCCGTATCTTACAGCATATTCAGTGTAAATGAATTCGCCGCAAGATTTTTCCCGGCGCTATTTGCGTTGATAGGCGTAGTGATGGCGTATTACTTTGGGAAGATGTCTTGGAATAGGCGGGCGGGCTTCATAGCAGGTGTGGTTCTTGCGACGTGTGGGCAATACATAGTATTGGCGAGGGTCATTGTAACGGATATGGTCTTGGCGTCTCTAATGGCGCTGGCGATATTTTTTTGGTTTAGGGGATACAAAAGCCCAAGAAGCGGTGGCATAAATTATATACTGTTTTATATATTCTGCGGACTTGCGGTGCTTACGAAGGGACCGTTGGGCTTGATAGTTCCATTCCTCGCCATAGTGCCGTATTTAGCGGTTACGGGAGAACTAAAGAGAATTAAGGAAATGCGCCCCATAATTGGCGTGATACTAATCCTCGTTATAAGTTTGCCGTGGTTCCTCTTGGTTGAGAGGCGATATCCCGGCTATTTGCAGTATTTCTTTGTGGAACAGAATTTCCTCGCCTTCTTTGAGTCGGGAATCCATCACGGGAGGCCGTTCTATTATACATTCGGATATCTATTTGCAGGGATGTTTCCGTGGCCTCTATTTTTTCTATATTTGGTGTTTCGGCTGTTTAAAATTGGTTTTGGTAACATACGTAAGGTGGAGAGTGGACTCTTATTTTTCATATTGTGGTTAGCACTTGCATTTTTATTTTTCACGGTTTCTAAATCAAAAAGTAGCACTTACCTACAGCCCGTCTATCTGCCAGTGGCGGTTTTGGTAGGATGGTTATTTGATATAGTGATACGTGAGGCAATTCCTGGAGAGACGAATAAGGGTATGATAGTAGGTGTTGTTTTAATCTTAATATTGGTTGGTGTTGGAGGGGTATACGTCTCCGGGAATCCCACATTTTATCTTGAGTTAGAGCATACGGAGGAAATTTTGAATGTTATTCCGATGGTCTTTTTAATTTTGATAGGTATTGTATTTGCGGTATTAGTTTTACTAATGCTCTATTTTGCAATTAGGGGGAGAAATATAGCGGTAGTATTTCTCGTTGCCTTAATGAATATAATTACTCTGCCTGTTCTTATCTATGGTTCAGAGATTTACGAGGACAGGTGGTCCTCGAAAGGGGTCATATTACAGGCGATGCCATTGATAGAGGAGAAGACGCAGGTTGTAGCAATCAAAAACCTGAAGATAGATGTTGCATTCTACACCGGCAGGGCTGTAAAAGTTGTAGGTGATGATTTTGACGGCACCTTCGCAAGAGTAGAAAATCGTATAGGAGTAGCAAAGTCGATGGGAGGAGAATTAGAACGTAACGTAGAAGATATATTTTTAAAGCACTTATTTATGGACTACGATAAGTTCTCAGAGATGCTAAATAGAGAGCCAGTAGTCGGTTTTGCGGAGACGAGCGTATTCGATAGGATGCCTGATATCATTAAATCTAAGGTAAAAGTCATAGCGAAAAATTATGAACTCGTTGCCTTTACGAATAGGTGATAGTAACAAGCACTCGTAGGACAAACTCTACGCTTTTATTCCTACTCAAACATTTGTAGAATATCCAAACTATGATAAATCAGAAAAACGGTAAGAGTGTCTATATTGAGACGTTCGGCTGTCAGATGAATAAACTCGACTCAGAACTCGTAGCGGGCAGGTTCTTGGAAGAGGGCTATAGCATTACTAAAGACAAAAAGAGCGCCGACGTGATATTATTTAACACCTGTTCCGTCCGTGAGCATGCTGAGGAGAGGGTATATTCTCGAGCCGGGACGCTAAAATCGCTGAAACGTAAAAACCCACACCTCGTCATAGGTGTCTTGGGTTGTATGGCACAAAATCATCAGGGGCAGGTAATAGAGCGACTGCCGCACGTGGATTTGGTAGCAGGTCCCCGTAAGATAAACAGCATACCTGATTTGGTAGATGACATAAAAAAAAGTAAGACACAGGTTATAGCGATTGATAAAGAGGGTGAGGAATACACTGATGTATTTCGTAGAGAAGATGCGCGTGAAACGCCGTTTCAGGCATACGTAAAAATTATGGAGGGATGCGACTGTAGTTGCACATTTTGTATAGTTCCGAGCGTTCGGGGCAGTGAGGTTAGCCGTTCGCCCGATGTCATAGTTGATGAGGTTAAGAAACTTGCAGATAGCGGTTGTGTGGAAATAACCTTGTTGGGGCAGACGGTCAACTCCTATGGCAAGGGCTTAAACCCAAAGATTGACTTAGGCGGTCTATTGGAAAAGGTTCACGAAGTAGAGGGCATCAGACGTATTAGATTTATAACGTCCCATCCAATATTTGTTCGTAAGAGTTTGATAGATGCAATGAGCGATTTGCCCAAAGTGTGTAAGTATTTGCATATTCCTGCTCAGAGCGGCTCTAATCGAATACTGAAACTTATGAAGCGAGGATATACATCTGAACGTTATGTTGAGATGGTTAATGAACTGCGTGAAAATGTAAAAGGCATAGAGATTGCATCCGATTTTATAGTCGGCTTTCCTACGGAGACAGAAGAAGATTTCCAAAATACGGTGGAGTTTATGCAGAAAGTTAGATTCCAGAATTCGTTTGTATTTAAGTATTCACCACGTCCTGGAACTGATGCGGCGGAATTAGAAGATGACGTTCCACTCACAGTGAAGAAAGAACGTAACCAGATACTTCTGAATGTCCAGAACAGGGTATCGCTCGAAAAAAACAAAGACATTGTAGATAAAAAAGTAGAAATATTGGTAGAGGGTCCGAGTAAATCAAATCCTCAGAGGCAAACTGGTAGAACAGACTCAAATGCCATCGCTGTATTTGAGTCGCCAAACAACCTAAAAGGTAAATTCATAAATGTTGAGATAACAAACGCCACATCTCTCACACTTTTTGGCAGACCAATATGAAATCACATGTCGATTTTATTAAACGCACCTTAGCACTTGCAATAAAAGGTAAGGGTAGTGTGGAACCAAACCCCCTCGTCGGCGCCGTCGTAGTAAGAAATGGTAAAATAGTCGGCGAAGGATATCACAAATTCTTCGGCGGTCCACACGCTGAGGTCTATGCCTTGCGAAAAGCGGGTAGATTAGCAAAGGGAGCAACGCTCTATGTCAATTTAGAGCCGTGCTGTCACTTCGGCAAGACGCCCCCTTGCACTGATTTAATAATAAAAAGCGGCGTAAAGAAAGTTGTTGCCGCTATTAAAGACCCTAATCCAGCCGTCAGCGGTAAGGGATTTAGTGCCCTCAAAAAGGCGGGCATAAAAGTAGCAAGCGGTTTCCTCATAAACAATGCTATGAAATTAAATGCTCCTTTCTTCAAATTTCACAAGACAGGTCTTCCGTATGTCATATCAAAATGGGCTATGACGCTTGATGGCAAAATCGCCACCCGCACAGGCGACTCCAAATGGGTTTCAGGAGAAAAGGCGAGAGGGCTTGTAAAATCAACCCGCAGTAGCGTTCAGGCAATAATCATAGGCATAGAGACCGCCCTCAAGGACGACCCGCACCTTTTGGCAGAGCCAGTTACAAGAACACCTATCCGTGTGGTGCTGGATAGTTCGGCTCGTCTTCCTTTATCATCTTACCTCGTCGCATCTGCGAGGGAATTCCCAACTGTTGTAGTTGCCACAACTACCGCTTCTAAAAATAAAACAAGAAATCTCGAAAGGGCAGGATGCAAGGTGTTGATATTAAGGCATATCACCATTAGAGCAATCCTGAAAGAATTGGCGCGGTTAGGAGTGGTGAGCGTGCTCATAGAAGGTGGGGGTGAAGTCCACGCAAGTGCATTCAGGGAGGAAATGGTGGATGAGATTATGGTATTCGTCTCACCCAAAATAATAGGCGGGGGTAACGCTAAAACCCCTGTTGAGGGTGATGGCGTATCGAAAATGGCTAAGGCACTGAAAATAAATGACTTCACGGTGGAAAATATAGAAGGTGATATACTTGTCAGGGGATACTTATAACAGTTATAAAATGAGCTATAATCTTTTTATACAACTTGAGGGATACGCACTTAATCGGGAGAAAACAGATGAGGAGAATCTTGTTACTGAGATATTTGTCTACTTACTTAACTCTTCCAAACATTTGCAAAAGAAGTTTCTCTCTCATTTATTAGCAGACCAAAGGAAATCTCTTAAAAAGAAGCTCCTTCGACAGTTTAGGAATCCAGAGATAGAAAGCCAAGTTCCTTCTGGTGATAGTATTTTTGACATATCAATATATTCTAAAAATAGTGATGAGAGAATCATAATAGAAAATAAGGTTGGCAGTAAACCTTGTATAGATCAGATTAGGAAATATCTAAAATCCAATATAGGATACGTCGCCCTCCTTACACCTACTAATGTCAATTCCGTTAACCAGAAGAATAGGCGTTACTTAGGGCATTTTTGCTGGAAGGATGTATATAAAATTATAAAGAAAATGTATGAAAAACAAGGCTCTGAAATAATGGGAGAATTTATGAAATATATGGAGGAGAAAAATATGGGTCCACTTTCTAATTTCACAGAAAAAGAGATAGCTAATGCGGCAACAGGTTACGGCTTTATTACGAAAGCGGAGAAGTTTGTAGAGGAAGTGAAATGCGGAGTTGAACCTTACTTATGTGAAACTTTTAACAAGGGGAGATCCAAGATAAAATTGAAGTCAGGGAATTCTAATCCTGATAGATTGATATCATATTATTTTTACCCACCACCAAAAGGACGGGAGAAATACAGGATGTATTTAGGGTTTGGCATACAAATTTACGATGATGAACGTCCCTATTTTTTCATACGAATCGGTGTATGGACTAAAAAAAGAAGGGATATAGTTGAGAAAGACCATGAAGTGAGGGAGAAAGCAAAAAAGTTAAAGAGAAAGGGATGGGAACAGGATAAAAGATATCCAGAATGGATTTTGTGGAAGGTGTTTGAAATGTTATCTAAAAAAGACGCTGATAAGTTGGTAAAGGAAATGGTTAATAACACCAAGAATAGTATTGAAAAATTACGTTCTATACGGTTAATGGAGTCGATACGTAGGGCTTTAAGTTAATAAAATAATGAGCATTAACTCTTCCAATAAGCCATCTCCTAACCTCAACGGCGTGAAGGCGTTCTTCTTCGACGCAGGGCATACGCTCATTTACGCCTACCCTTCAATCGGCGAGATTTATTCAAACGTAACCGCACGTCTTGGTGCTAATGTCTCTCCAGATACATTTATGAAAGAGTTTGTCCCAGTATTTAAGGAGTTCGTGAAAAAATATACTACTGACCCTTCTAATGCTATCTCCACGAATGATGCTGACTATAAAATGTGGTGGAATA
Source organism: Planctomycetes bacterium RBG_16_43_13 (assembly GCA_001828445.1). The sequence continues at coordinate 1,160 of MHYJ01000075.1, read as the reverse complement.
TCACAAGGCAAGTATATGACAAGATACCCGAAATGCATGCCGTAAATTTTAAGGAGTGGTTTGATATGGTGTATGATTTATTCGGCAGGGCGGAGCATTGGCGATTTTACGACGACGCAGTTAGCACGTTGGAGACGTTACGGCAGAAGGGTTACCGTCTCGGAGTTGTCTCTAACTGGGATACTCGCTTGAGGAATATCGTTAAGGGGCTCGGCTTGGACAAGATGGTAGATTTTACTCTCATATCCGCAGAAGTTGGTATGAGGAAACCGCACCCCAGTATATTTGAGAAGGCGCTTTGTCTTGCTGACGTTAAACCAGATGAGGCAATTCACGTCGGGGATGTTTATGAAGAGGATATTGTTGGAGCAATCGCCGCTGGGATAAAGCCGATATTTTTGGACAGGCACTCAAAGCAGACCAAATATGATGGTGTTGTTACGATAAATAGGTTAAACGAGCTTTTAGGGCTGGTTAAATAATCTCAAGACATTACTATTGGGACCAAACGTATTAAAAAGTGCCTCTATAAAGTTGGAACAGTTATTTTTACAATCCCTGCCGCAAAACTTCTGCCACTTCTTAGTAGGCGAGAAATTTTTGCCGCATTGTAAACAAAATATAGGTGCTAAAGGGATAACTGTGTACTTGCGGTTATAAATAGCTCGGCATCGAGATGAGCAAAAGATGTGATGTCGGCGCTTAGGTATGAATTCCTTACCGCACCGCTTACAGAAAAGATATCGCTTCTCGTTAAGCCCATCGTGGACGCTTCTTTTCGATTGGATGGTGTCTTTGGTCATCTTTGCCTCTCTTCGTGCCGTTAAGCTCATCTGTACGTTTTTAAGGGGTATTCTAATGGACGTTTACACCCCTAAAATCGCCCTTTTCTATTTAGCCCTGTTTCACTAACCCCTAATATATAATGAAATTTAGCTATTTGAAAGGGTTTATATATTCGAAAATCCTCACCAGTAGGGATTTTTTGTATTTTCTCACAGGTAAGGGTTTCCCGGCAAGGTAGCAATCTATATCTTCTGCCATTTCGCCTGCCTTTTGGTATCGGCTATCTTTCTGTTTTTTGAGGGCGCGGAGGCATACTTTCTCTACATCTTTCGGAACGTTTGGATTTATTCTGGTCGGTGGGGTGGGCTTTTTAT
>MHYJ01000074.1:2532-6307 GCA_001828445.1 Planctomycetes bacterium RBG_16_43_13 | reverse complement strand
TTGCGAATACTTGGTAATACGTTTCTGTTTCTTCATCTACCCTGTGGACGTTTATTTCTAACGTTTTGACGGTATTCCCATCCTTTATCTCAAGCTCTGCCGCATAGATGTTATTTTTTAGGACATTATCGAAGACGGTCCTGAAAGCGATTAGATTTTCTTTAGATAATATGTCTTGCAACCTTTTGTTGTGTGCGTCTTTACGGAAACAGAACATTTCTATAGCCCTATTATTTACATCCATAACAGATAGTAATGTGTCAAGTATTACTACGCCTTGCGATGTCTTTTCTATAATACTCTTGTATTTACTCCTCAAGACATTAGTAGCTGACTGGAGTGCATACGTTTCCTGTGCCATATATTCTATGAAAACGGATGCCACAAAGAATAGAGCAGTCCGTATATTAAACTGGAATGACAGGAATTCCACGCCGGTCTTTCCGTTTATTGTAAGCCAGGTATATAGTGCGGCGGCTAATATAGGCGTTATTATGATTGCACCCTTACTTCTTGCCGCCGCAGAGAGTAATATGGTAAGAAACAGCACCACGTAAAACTCCTGCTGTTTTTCTCCTATGAAGTAGGAAAGCAACGTAACAGAGGCGATATCAAATATAAATAGCCCCTTCGCAACGGCATCGTTTTTAAGGACGGGCGATTTCCACAAGAATGTTATGCCTATGCTGATGACATAGCAAAATAGTAGTATATATGCGATTGTATTTAATTCTCCATTACGCATACTTGGATAAGCAGTTCCGCACAGCACTACGCCCAGCAGTCCTCTTAATATTATTAACGTCCCCTTTTTCATACTTGACTCTCCACAGGTATAGAAAGCTCAAATTGCCTATTGCCCTGAATATTTTCTATAGTGAACTTGCAATTGATTGCTTTAGATGCGAGGGTGCAAAAAGCGAGCGTAAAGCCCGGATCCACAGAGGCGTCCTGCTTTGACAACTCTGAGGTGTTCCAATTCTGCAAGATGTTTTTATATGTCTCAGGTATATTCAACCCATCAGCCGAAATTATTATTTTAGCACAACTGTCCGACATTCCTATTTTTATATTTATTGGTAATCTGTGGTTTGATGTTCTTATAGCGTAATGTGTGAGCCCGCGGATTATCCTTGCCAGAAGTTGTTCGTCAGAGGATACCGATATTTCATCATTCGCAAGCAAGTTTGTTATATTTAGAAATACATTGTCTGGGACGTATTCCTTATTTATACATTTTTCGATTAATTCTGACAATTTGAACCTCTCTGTGTCAATTTGCAGCTTGTTGTCCATAAGCTTTATAAGGTCAAGCAAGTTAGACATTACGGCATTTAGTTCCTCACACCCAGCCATAGCGCGAGATACAAAGTCCAGTTGTTTGGTTGATTTTGCTGATTCTAACCCATGCTTAATAATCTGGAGATAGCCGTATATCCCTGTAAGAGGATTTTTTAGGTCGTGAATCATTATACGGGTAAGGAACGAATTGCGGTCTTTCAGTTTCTCGGTTTCTTTATATTGCTGAAGACAACTGTCGTGTAACGTCTTCATTTTTATATGCGCCTTTATCCGTGGCAACATCTCATCTAAATCAATTGGTTTGGATATAAAATCGTCTGCACCTGCAGACAGCCCCTCTATCTTTTCTGTCCTTGATGAGTGGACTGTGATAATCATTATAGGTATTGTCTGAGTGTTCTCATCTTGCTTTAATGTCCTACAGACATCTAAACCGTTTATTTCTGGTATTCCTATATCTAATAGTATGAGGTCGGGGTGATATTTATCTACCGATAGTAATGCGTCCTTCCCAGTGCCCGCCTCTATTACGTCATAGTTGTGTTGGATAAGGTATTCTCTAAGGACTGATACTACAGACGGGTCATCATCTACTACTAATATTCTTTGTGAGGATTGCTGTTCTGGTAAAATATTAGTTGTTACATCTGGCGATTTTCCCATAGTATCTTCCTCCCCTTAAGCCATGTATAATAATTACGGGGCACCAATAAAAATTAGCTTCATCTTTATTTAGTGAACGTTACCTTCAATAATGTTTCTATAGCATCAATTAGCTGTTTTATCTCAAATGGTTTTTTCAGGAACACGTCTGCACCGTTCTCAAGTATTCTTTGTTCTGTATCTTTATCAGAGCGAACTGAGATGGCGCATATTTTTATGGAACTTGTGGCTGGATTTTCCTTTAGTTTCTTACAAACTACGAAGCCATCAATGCGCGGTAGCAGGATGTCAAGTATCACAAGGTCTGGCCTTATCATTCCGATTTCTACAAGGGCATTATATCCGTCATAGACAGCAGATACCTCTACCTGTTCGCTAAATGGGGCAAGTGCCTGAGTGATTAGCTCTGCTATCCTTTTGTCATCTTCTACTATGAGGATTTTTTTAAGCTCGACTTGATTTAGTTTAGAGATATGTATCTTATATTGCTCCATAAACCTGAGTAGCTCATCGCGTGGTATACGGCGATAGCCGGTTACTGGGGATTGCTCGTTCTTAAGTTTTCCCGCCTCACAGTAATTTACGACTGTTTTTGGGGCGATATTACATATCTTGGCGACCTCGCCTGTAGTGTAGAATTCTTTCATACTATATCTCCTATAAGTTTATAACACTGTAATATTATAATACTATAAATAGGTATTGTCAAGTAGATTTTTACCTTGTTGTGAAAAAATATGGCTGGGTATATCATTTTTCTGGACTAATCATTTATTAGGATGCTCTGTAGAAGCGTAGAAATGAGCTTACAGGCACGATGGGGTGTAAAAAGGTATCTTGATACCACCTGACCTCGAAGAAGCGTAAAGAATGAGTTTAACGCAATTTAGCCGCTTTCAGTTTAGAATAACACCTTAAATCCCACATAAAGCATAAAAGTACTATCCGTCCTTGTCATTGTCAGTTTCTCAAGTGCGTCCGAGCCAAATAGATATGCGGCTTTTATAGTAAATGTGGTATTTGTGCTGTATTCGCAATCAAGGGTTACATCTACTTCAGTTCCAATATTCTGACTGCTGATAAATTTTGTTCCTGCGGGTCCGTAGAGCGGCTCATTAAAATTAAATAACCCAATATCAATTCTTGCGAGGAGATTCTTTTCTTTGCCGATAGTAAGTGGCCCATACCCTCCGCTAACTTTTAGTGCATTATAATTTGTATCTATATCAAGTCCCAGTTCATTCTCCTCAACTATCAGGAATTGGTCAACACCTTCATAAGATTGGAAGGAATTATCTTCTCCGTCCGTCGGATTCTTATCTCCGCTCAGATACCAATAAGATGTCTCTAACCATAACTTTTCCATATACACATATCTTGCCCCAAAGTTTGTTCCATAGGCATTACGCTTTTCTATACCTTTGCGAATTCCTCCAAAGTTAAAATAGAACTCACCAAATAATTCCACCTCCTCACTTATGTTATAATCAACGCCGCTTCCTACAATCCATAAATTAGAACCGCTAAACTCTCCAGAGATATTTGCGATAGTGCCAGTAAGTGAGAGTTTCGGTGTGGGGAGTGCCTCCACAAATACTCCGTGCAAACTTTCAGAGTCAACATTGTTAGTTCTCTGGATAGTTCGGAGAAAAAATAAATCCATAGCCCACCAATCGCCATCGTATCTGCCTTTCAGTCCGACAGGTCGCAAGACATCCTTGTCCGTGCTATTTCGCAGGGCAGTTAAATCCGTATTGTAGAGCGAGTATGCCGACTCCGCCTCGTTTAGGTCTATTACGAACGGCTCACC
>MHYJ01000074.1:0-2520 GCA_001828445.1 Planctomycetes bacterium RBG_16_43_13 | reverse complement strand
TTTATACATTAGTCCTTGCGAACCTAACTTCAGTGAGAAATTATCTATCAGGAAGTTATTAAATTTTACATACACCTGCTTAAATTCGGGTCTTATAGGTCCATCTGCAAATACTAAATTATCATTTTCATCTATTATTCCATTTCCGTTTGTGTCGCCATCTATAGCTCTATTCTCAATCTCTAAGATGGCATTTATATCTTCTTTAAGCAATACATCAAATTTTAGGTTTATTCTCCCCTGAACGAAATTCTGCCCTGATATACTACCCGACCCACCTATCCAGTCGCTACCCGAATTTATATTCCTCATCATCTCGCTTACCAAACCGCCTCTATAAACGTATTTCATATCAACCCCGCCACTTATTGTGATTGCAGTATCACTATCTTTGGTTGTTACAATGTTTCTGTCCTGTGCTAATGTGGGGCAACAAACTGCGAACACGAAACAAAATATAGTTAAGGGCTTCATTATTGGTAGAATCCTAATTTTGTTTAGAGTTTAGAGATTAGGATTTAGAGTTTCAACTAAAATAAAAAGGGCTGAGCAATCAAGCCCAGCCCTTTTATTATCGTGTCAATTCACGTTTAGAACTTTACATTCGTTCCAAGCATAAACGCTGATAAGCTATCCTCTTCGCTATCGGTATATAACTCAAGTGCATCTGCGCTCCACAGCCAGGCAATTGTCAGGTCGAATGAGACGTTCTTGGTGTAGTCCAACTTCATTGTGAAGTCGAGCTCACTTCCAAGTTCATCCTCACGAAGAGCACCTGGAGTAGAATCGAGCGGCGCATCTTCTGTAAAGCTGAAAAAGCCCAACTTTGCACTTAGGTCGAGGTTCTTGCCACCGACTTGTGTGCTGACACCGCCCTTTACCTTGAGTGCTGTGTAGTTTGTATCAACGTCTAAACCATAGAGAGAATGCTCTACGATTAGGAAGTCGTTGACATTCTCGTAGCTGACGAAACCATCTAAATCAGCGTCGTCTTCGTCATCATCACCACTCAGCATCCAGTATTCTAAAGAAATCCATGGCTTGTTTGGATTGTCGAATTCATACTTTAGACCGCCGCGGGCTGCCCAGCCACCGGCATCTAACGTATCTTCTTCGCCATCGCCATCGACGTCGGATTCACCAGCGTCACCAAACTGCCAGTAACCCTCGCCGTAGATGCTTAGACCTTTAACATTGGCTAAATCCTTTAGGTTCAAGCCAATACCAAATGTCCAGAGCTCTTGGCTGTGTGTGTTCTCCACGGGCCATACATCACCACCTACAAACATAGTAGCAAGTAGGTTAAGTGAGCCGCCCTTTGCTAAGCCAGCGACTTTACCTTCAAGGTCATAGTCAAAGGTCATGCCGTATACCCACTCCTCTGTAGAGGTAGTAATGCCGCTATCCAGATTAGCAAGAGCGCCGAAGAGCTTGAAGTTGACAGGCGCTGCATTGTAATCTATGACTATGCTTGCTGGGTTCCATAGAATCCAGCCGGAATACCTGGGATCAACAGGATTAAAATCCCACGCCGACTCTGCATGCCTAAGGTCCATAAAAAACCCGTCTCCAAACTTGATGTCCTGTACACCGACGGAGACAGTTGTATCCTTGTTATACACCTCGCGGAATATGATATAGGTAAGTCCGAACTCGAAGAAATCGGCTCCCGTACCTCCTACACCATAACCATTGAACGGATTGTTTTCCATTGTTACCACTGCATCAACACCATCTGCTACTGCGATGTCGAATCTGAACTTGTTGGGCCAATAGAAAACCTGGTTAGTGCCTGAATGCCCATTACCACCAGTAAAACCGCCCTGGTCCCAATTGCGAACTTCAGCCATGTGGTCGTCTTGATAGACGTAGTGAAAATCAATCTCGCCGCTTATCTGTATGGCTGTGCCTCCGTCCTTTGTCATTGTTACTTTACCCTGACCGAAGCCAAGTGTCGCCATACTGAGAACAAGTGCGAGAACCAGTGTTACATAACCAACTTGTTTCATTATATTCCCTCCTTATCGACTTAAATTAAGTTCACTTTGAAATCTACCCGCTTAAACTGGCGGGAAGCAACATCAACGTTACACGTTGAGGATGCCCATCGCAAACCAGCGATTTGCCGGGCCCGGCAAATTGTAGGGTCAAATCGTGGGCTCTCTTTACTGCGAGCAAATCGGTTAATCACTTATTCACCTCCTTTCACACAATTTGCTAATTTAACTAAATCGTCTCAATATGATAGAAACTTTAATGTGGATGTCAACAAAAATTTGCATATTTCTGAAAAATATTTTGGTTGGGGGGGTGTAAAGTTCGTAACACCTAAACCCCGTTAGAGAGGTTCTTTGTTAGAGATGTCCTTTCTAATTCGTATATCTCTAACGGGGCAAACCAATTTTGTTTGAGTTATAGAAGGGCATTTGCTATGGAGATATCGGCTGGGGTGGTTATTTTTATATTGGTTTCGCCTCCTTTGACCATATGGACAGGAAAGCCCGCCATTTCTACTATTTG
>MHYJ01000073.1:8837-10054 GCA_001828445.1 Planctomycetes bacterium RBG_16_43_13 | reverse complement strand
AGGGTGCATTTATACAGTCGAATATGCTCTTGCGGTCGGTGGGTGTAGAGGAGATAAGAAGGATACCGCCGTTTAATACGGGCTTTCCGCCTGCCCCTACGGATGTCAGGTTAGATTATAAGGATGGCATAGCGACAGTAACGTGGAGAGACCCAATCGTCAAGGTGGGTGATGTTACGCCGACGCTTGCGAAGGTGCGTATATGGGTTGCCTTCAGTTCGACTGAGATGGCGATAAAGAGGGCGATATTAGCGGTGGTAGATGTGCCATCTGCGGGGGAGTATACATTTGATAGGGTTAGGATGAGCAAGAGGGATAAAGGAGTTGTGGGGGAGGTGTTATTGGCGGAGATTCGCTCAGGGGCGCTCCGCGTCCAACTCGATACGGTGGTCTCTTACGGAGAGGGGGTAGGTGCTGTGAGAAGTGTAGGAAGTAATACTGAGAGAAAGGGGATAGAAACGAGTTGAGGATTATTTTACCTTATACCCCTTCAGTTTCCTATACAGGTGTCGTAACGTAATACCAAGCAATTTCGCCGCCTGACGTTTGTCGCCTTTTGTTATGTTCATCACGTTCAGTATGTGCTGACGTTCGGCGTCGGCGAGGGATAGACCTGATGGGGGTTGAGAGTTGAGAGTTGAGAGTTGAGAGGGAGGCGACGAGATGACCTCTCTGCCCTTTGCTCTATGCTCTATGCCCAATTCTACTGACGTTATGTCTTCCCCATCACCAGAGATGAGGATGGCGCGCTCAATTACATTTGCTAATTCTCTCACATTCCCGTGCCAGTGATATGACAGGAGCATATTGAGTGCGTCGGCACTAATCCTCTTCGGATGCGTTTTATCCGTAGAATATTGCGTCAGAAAATATGTAGCGATATGCTCTATATCGTCTCGCCTGTCTCGGAGCGGCGGGACGTGGAGTGCTATGACGTTCAGGCGGTGGTATAAATCCTCTCTAAATTTCCCTTCACGCACTAAACTCTGCAGGTTGCGATTCGTGGCGGCGATGATTCTCACATCAACGGTGAGTTCTCTATTCCCGCCAACCCTTCGGATAATGCCCTGTTCTATGACGCGGAGGAGTTTCGCCTGTCCTTGCAGTGAGAGTTCGCCGATTTCATCTATGAAGAGCGTCCCGCCGTCTGCGACCTCTATCAAGCCGTGCCTTGCCTCTGATGCGCCGGTATATGCCCCCTTCTCGTGTCCGAAGAG
>MHYJ01000073.1:0-8746 GCA_001828445.1 Planctomycetes bacterium RBG_16_43_13 | reverse complement strand
GCGATGAGTTCCTTTCCCGTGCCTGTCTCTCCCTGTATGAGGACGGTGGAGTCGGACGGGGCAATTTTATCTATAAGTTGCATCAGTTCCTGCATCGGCTTACTTTTATAGATGATGTCGCCGCCCTTTATCCTGCGGCGATATTGGAGTTCCTCTTTTTGGAGTATGTTCTCGCGGAGGAGATTGCTCTTCTCGAGTGCCTTCTGTATTACTATCTCAAGTTCTTCTAATTTTACGGGTTTGAGGAGATAGGTGTATGCTCCGTTCTTCATTGCCTCGACTGCCGAGGATACCGTTCCCTGTCCTGTGATGAGGATAACCTCCATTGGATATTGCTGTGCCTTGAGCGTCTTAAGTAATGCGAGACCGTCCATACCGGGCATACGGAAATCGACTACGGCGACGTCGAATGTTTGCTCGCGGAGGAGGGCGAGGGCATCCTCAGCCGAGCCGACTGCGGCGGCAGTATTGCCCTGAACGGTCAGGTATTCCCGAACCGTCTCTCGAAAGCCCTCTTCGTCATCTACTACGAGGATAGAGTGCGGACGCATAGTAATAAGCTAAAAATGTAAGTCAAAAAGCGAAAAACTACAATGTAAAATTAAAAGTTGTTAGCATTTTTATAGTCATCTAATTGCCTCTTTTCTTGTTTTTTCAATTTCTTTATTGGATATACCTGACTGACGGAGTGTAAAAATGAGGCGATATAGATATTCCTGCATATCTCCTTCGTGTTGGTACTTGCGTACCAAAGATTTTATGTCCTCAATTACACTTTCAGGAATAGAATTTTTTACACCCAGTTCTGCAATGGCTATAGATGCATCTGCACGGACTCTTATATCATCATCCGTTAGCATCATCTTTATATCCGTTATTGCCTTTTTTCCACTGAGCTTGACAAGGGATGATATGGCACAACTACGAACATACTTATCTGTATCTTTTAGTAACTTCTTTATGTCTACTATTGCATCTGTTGCATTAAGAGCTACGAGAGCCCTTACTGCTTGCCCACGAACCCCGCTATCACTATCCTTTAGAAGCTCTCTTATCGCAGGTATAGATTCCCCTGCTCCAAACTTTCCCAGAGATTCTACTGCATTATAGCGAACTCCTGAATCAGAATCTTTAAGCAACTCCGTTACATCACTAACATACTCCTTAGCCCCGAGTTCCTTAAGAGCGGAAATTGCGGCTAACCGAGTCATCACATCATCATCTTTAAGAAATTTCGCAATATATGGTGCCGCCTTAGGCACATTTTTATACCATTTTTTACTCACAGCATAATAAGTATCTCGAGGACTGCCTCCTCTGCAGATAGCACAAATTATTTGTTTCTGTTCACTGGATAAACCTTTCCCGCCATCCATAAGCACCTCACCTATAACACCCGCTATGTCATCTTCAGTGACACCATGTAAGGGTTTTCTGTTATTATCCATCTCAGTTATTTTCTGGAGTATATGGAATTTGGCAGATGCATCGCCCTTTATTAAATCGAGATAGATGTTTGGATACCATTTTGATAAGTCATCAGAGAAATTTAATCGCTCTCTAACAGGCATTACTTTTAGTATCAGTTTAACCCGCCACTCGACCTCGGCATTTTTGCCTTTTACTACGGTTAGCGTCTTTTGTAGATACGGTTCAACGGGCTTACCTATGTTTATCAGTTCATTAGTCGCCTGCTCACGGATTTGTGGTTTATTGTCGTCCAGTTGTTTTATGAGCGATTGGATACGAGTTTCGAGTTCAGAGTTTAGAGTTCCAAGTTCGGATTTGGGATTTGGATTTTGGGATTTTGTGTCCGCCGTAGAACATCCTAAAAGGCCTATCGTCATAATGCCCGCCAACACTATCCCTATTATCCTTTTCGTATCCTTCATCTTCATCGGCAAGTATATCCGAAAGGTTGTCCCTACGCCAACTTTACTATCCACTGTAATCTGCCCTTTCAAACTGCTTATAATCTGGTGGCAGAGGTAGAGACCCAACCCTGTCCCTTTTCCTACGGGCTTCGTGGTGAAGAACGGTTCGAATATGCGGGGTAAAACGTCCTTCGCTATACCGCAACCCGTGTCGGAGACCTCCGCATAAACGGCGCCGTCCTGCGGACTGCCCATATCGTCTTGCAGACCGCCTATGCCGTCTTTCTGATACGTCTTGATAGAGATAGTGCCTGAGGCGGGGATGGCGTCGAGGGCGTTGTGGATGAGGTTCGTAAATACCTGCTGGAGTTGTTGCTCGTTGGCGGGGAGATGCGGTAAGCCGTCTGCCAATTTTAGTTCGAGCCGTTTATCTGTAAGTGGTGTGGATTGCTCGATTATTCTTGCGGTTTCTGAGAGAACTTTATTTATGTTGACGCTACTTATAGACATTTCCTCCTTCCGTGCGAAGCCGAGGAGGTTGTTGATGATATCCTTGCACCTATATACGTGGTCAACTATCCGTTGGAGATGGCGTGTGAGCGGTTCTAATCCTGATAAACGGCTGTCTTTATTGACGTATGTCTGGAGGAATTCTGTGGATGCGGAAATAGTGGCGAGGGGGTTATTTATCTCGTGTGCGATGCCTGTGGCGAGCTGGCCTATAGCCGCCATCTTGCTGGATTGGATTAACTCATTCTCCATTTCTCTGATACGTTTCATCTCCTGAGCGAGTTGCTCTGACGTCGCTTTTAACTGCTGTTGCCTCTTGCGGAGGTCGGACATTATGGTAGTTGCGAAGTAGGCGGAGAAAAATGTAGTGGCACAAAACGCAGAGAGGATGCCTATTACATAGGGCAGTGTCAATATACTAACTCCTAATCCCATACCGAGCGGATAATGTGTCAGCCAGTCGAGATATTCGAGCAACACCATTGATGTGAAAAGGACGCAGGTAACAATAGCTATCAGATACGATTCTTTTCTCTGTAGAAGAATGCTGGCGATTATCACGTGGAATATAAAGAAGGTGAAGAACGGGTTCTCTATACCGCCTGAGAAGTGGAGCATCAGGGTCAGCGATATTAGGTCAAGGAGGACTTGTGAAAATGCAACCGCCTTAGTAGTTCTGGTGCGTCGAACTGCACGGAGAAATGCGAGGTTGTAGAGGATCATTACACAGATTATCAGCCCGAGTGCTATGATGGAGAAACGAGAGAGGGCGTTAAAGAATATGGTTGCTGTGGTTGTGGTAAGTGTTACGCCGATTATTGCTATCCATCGCAGGTTGATGAGCCAGAGAGACCTGTGGATGCTCTCCTCTTCCGATATTTCGTATCTCTCATACTCTCTCACTTCGTCTTTAGCAGTGGGTTTAATAGCACCCTGCCTCATAATATACCACGCCACTAAAGCGGCGAGGATAAAGGATGTGGCTGTGCCGCGAATTATGTGGAGTATGTGGAGGGTTGATGGCGAGGAGTTTATTAAGAATGTCCTCTCGACGACCTCATAAATCCCGAAGATTACCCCCCAGGCAACTAATGCGAGTAATATCCAGCCGTATGTCTTGCCTTTGGATGTCATATTACTTCGATGAGTAGAATTTCCTAATCGTCTCCGCTATTCTGGTTACGTCCTCTTTCTCCATTGCTGGGAAGATAGGGAGTGAAAGAACTTCGTTAGACAACTGCTCTGAGATGGGGAAATCGCCTTTCTTATAGCCGAGAGACGATAAAGATGGCTGTAGATGGAGGGGCGGATAATAGTGAACACCTGTCTGGATTCCTCTCTCCTGCAGGGCAGTTCTCAATTCATCACGTTGCTTAGCCCTGATTACGAAGAGGTGATATACGGGTTCTGTGTTCGGGACACTGTGCGGTAATACTATCTCAGAAACATTGGCAAGCGATGTGCGATACCATTCTGCTATGGTGCGTCTCTTTTCATTCCATTTGTCTAAATATTTTAGTTTTACGGAGAGCACCGCTGCCTGAATGGCGTCGAGTCGGCTATTGAATCCGACTATGCCGTGAAGGTATTTCTCCGTCCGTCCATGGTCGCGGAGGAGTTTAATCTTGGCAACCAAGTCCGCATCATTCGATACGACCGCACCGCCGTCTCCATAAGCGGCGAGATTTTTGGAAGGGTAGAAACTAAAACACCCAGCCCTGCCGAACGAGCCGACCCGTTTCCCAAAATTCTCTGCGCCGTGTGCCTGTGCAACGTCTTCTATTATTATGAGAGAATTCTTGCGGGCGATTTTTTGTAGCGAGTTCATATCAACAGGTTGCCCGAATAAATGAACGGGTATGACTGCCTTTGTTTTATTTGTAATCGCATTTTCTGCCTTCCTTGTATCTATGTTGAACGTCTTGCTATCCACGTCTATGAGCCGCGGGATTGCACCTACCAGTATAACCGCCTCAGCTGTGGCTATAAACGTAAAGCATGGTATTAGCACTTCGTCTCCTTTACCAATCCCGCAGGCAATCAGTGCTAAGCGAAGTGCATCCGTGCCATTTGCCACGCCGACGGCGTATTTTGTCTGGCAGAACCCCGCAAACGCATTCTCAAAATCCTCCACCGTCTTGCCGAGGATAAAGTTGGCATTATCGAGGGCATATTGTATAGCCCTGTCTATCTCGGGTTTTATGGATTGGTATTCCCTCTTCAGGTCTGTTAATGGGATAGGTGTATCCATATATGCGGACAATAGTATAAAAATTGAGGGAGGTTTTCTATAAGAATTAAAAGGGCTACGCTACTTTGCCGAGAAATTCTGTTTCGCCGTTTGCCACCACTTCAGCCAGGCATTCTTATCCTTTCCGTGACCTTGCCCAGTGAGTGCTTTTAGATATTTCTGGGCGTCTGCACCGACTGTCTCATCTTCTATAAATCCTATGAGTTCGGGGACAACTCCCTTCATCGCCGGTATCTTTTTGTTTAATTGATAGAGTGCCTCGCATGCCTTCTTTCTAACTTTTTCCTTATCTGAGCGTTTCGCCACATCTGATAATCTTACCACTGCGGCACCTTCATTCAGGGCAAGAATCTTATTTATAGCTGTGAGTGCCTTCGCTTCTTCCTTAAATAAGTCAGGTGCCAACTTTGCAATATCCTCTAATGCCTTAGTTCTCTGTGCTGTTAAGCTGGCGAAAATCTGAAATATGCGGGTTCCTTTAGCAGACATTCCTACGCCTGTCTGGGCAGTCGTATTCATCAGAATCGCCTGTCTATGTCCCGGGCTCTCCATCCAGCCGTCAATGACCCAGTGTAGTTCATCTGCATCAATATGCCCCTCTTCGTCTATATCAAAGGAATTATCGGTCATCATATCTTGGGATGGAGTAGTGCTATTTGGTTTTTGGTTTAATGGGGCGCTCCAGCCGAATATGGCGTTTACCCTCTGTTCGCAATAACCCCATTCTTTTCCTTGATGTCCCCTTAAGCCCCCTTGCTCGAACTCATCTGCCTGCTGACGCGCTATATAGGAGAGTTCATCTAATAGTTTTAGTGCGGGTAGCCCGCCATTAGCAGAACGTTTTTTATTTATCTCATCTGATATAAGTTGCTCCAGCTTATCTCTATCTTTTACCCCCTTATCTTGAAGTGAAAAAAGCAAAGATGATTTTGTATATGATACGAGCATAAGGCATAGTAACAATGTCAGAAACAGTGGTCTTTTCATAAATCTTTCCTTTCATTAATTAACGGCTATTTTTCACTTTTTCCTTCCTTAGCTTTTGTTTTGTAGTATGAATTTATCCACTCCTTAGCCCATTCGAGTTGTTCTATTAGAATGGCATCCCATTTCTTTCCGGTTGCCTCTTCTGCCGAGAGTTTATAGTCCTTCTTCTTATTTATCAAGAGGTCTGCAAACTTATAGAGTTTTTCCTTACTGTATTTTTTCTCTAAATACATATGAAATAGCTGTCCCCACGCATAGACGGCGTCTGTATCCTTAATCGGTTGGTCTAATGTATGTGGTGGTTCTCGTGTTGCCCACGTCGCCACCCATTTATCTTCTACGCCTCCGACATAACATCCCATACCCTCAATTAGCCATAGCGGCCAGCTGTTCGGTGCTCCTTTGTTATATTGTATTACATGGGTATACTCGTGTGCCAATATTCCTGTTATACCTATTGATGGGAACTTTTTAATTTCTGCCGATATTGTGGGTAGGTTAATCTCCATATAGCCGTCTCCGCTTTCTGCCCTTACAGAGGCGGGAGATGCGTCATCAGATATGGTAAAGTTTATCTTTAGTGTGATGCCCTCTTTATGATATAGCCCCAGTTTACTATCAGCGGTGGCTACGACCTTCGCCCAATTCTCTTTTTTGTATATCCAGTTCACTATCTCTTTATAATCAGGGTTTTTATCAGTAAGGGATTCCACATCCTTTTGTGGTGGCAGGGTAATTTTATCAACTGAGGCACTGTATTTTTTTAGTAGCTCGCCGTCGTCATAGTAGCCAGATAACAAGATAAACGATAGCAACGGGAATATCACTTTTATAGCCATTTAATATACCTTTTTTCCTGAGAGCCGTGCCTTTACCCACTTCAGCCAATCCGCCTCAAATTCCTTCATAGTAGATGGTGCCTCTTTTAGCCCAAGGTCTTCCTTGTGCTCAGAAATCCACTTCAGGATGTCGTCCATTCCTTTTTCATCGATGAACATTTCCATCATTTTTTGGGCAAGGGTAGGACCTCCCATCTCCACTAAATATTCAAATACAGCAAGGGATTGGGCGTAGAACAGAATCCAGTCATTATTAAAGTCGCTACGAAAATATTTCTTAAACGGCAGGGTAGCATTCTTTTGCATATATGTATTCAGATTATTCCACCGCTGTTTCTTTAGTTCGTCTGGTTCAGAGTATATAGTCCAGGCAGAAACGAACCAGAATGGAAGCAGATACTTATTGTCCCATCTCTTTTCTAATCTCTCCCTATTCTCTTTACGCTTATCCTTCTCCGGTTTTAAGTATACGTAGTTTGAAATCATCGTTGCCCCAAAATAGTGCAGGAATGTGCCGCCGAGGAAATGTGCCTGCGGGTCTTCCTGTTGTAGTTTTGCACCCTTTTTGACAAGTTTATGCATATAATCCTCAGGTCCGCGATACACAAACTCTGCCCCGTTTTGCTTGCACCGTTTTGTTTCCTCATCTGTAAATTTCTGGAGATTCCACCTCGAATCTGCCTCACCAAGTAGCACGCCTGCACGGGGTGGCTTCTCACCGAATATCTCCTTAAACTTTTTACCACAGTGGTCATCTAAAAATGGTCCACACACGTCTGCAATCTCCTGCGTGGATGTAATTACATCCATATATGTTCCTTTGTAAATGCCGTAGGATTTTTTATCATCATCCTGTGAATATGCACTAAATGGGATGAGCAGTAGATAGAGCGCAAATATAGAGACAAGATTTTTCCCCATATGATATATTACGACATATAATAACCTTTTATTCCTAAAGAATGTATAAAAATCTGTTACACATTGCAATTGACATTTATAATTGCATAGATTAAATATAGGGTAGCTTCGTTTAAGGGTGAGTGGCGGAATGGCAGACGCAGAGGACTTAAAATCCTCTGACCTTAACGGTCGTGAGGGTTCGACTCCCTCCTCGCCCAGTTTTATACAACATGAATATAACTCTCGGCGTAAATCAGACAACTCATACCGCTGGTATTTGCGTTAGAGAAAAGATAGTTCTCTCCTGGAGTAGTGGCAAAGATAGTGCAATGATGCTCTATGAAATTCAGCAGAGCGGAAAATATGAAGTGGCGTCTTTACTTACAACAGTAACGGAGAATTATGATAGAGTTAGTATGCACGGCGTTCGCTCCCGTCTCCTCGACAAGCAGGCAGAGTCATTAGGATTACCACTTCATAAGATATATCTCTCGACTAAATCGTCCAATGAAGAATACGAAGCGAAGATGAAGGAATCGCTTGCTCAGTTCAGAGAAAATGGTGTCTCATCAGTCGCATTCGGCGATATATTTTTGGAAGACCTGAAAAAGTATAGAGAGGATAATTTAGCCAAGATATCTATGAAAGGATTATTCCCTATATGGAAGAAGGATACAAAAACGCTGATTAGGGAATTCATTAGACACGGCTTTCAAGCAGTCATTGTTTGTGTAGATACAAACGTCCTCGACAAATCGTGGGCAGGTAGGATGATAGACAGTGATTTCCTTTCTCAACTACCTTCTAACATCGACCCTTGCGGAGAGAATGGCGAGTTCCACACATTCGCCTTTGACGGTCCTATATTTAAGAGGAAAATATCCTTCTCTATCGGAGAGAAGGTAATGCGCGATTCGAGATTTTATTTTGTTGACTTAATACCAAAAGATTGATAGATAGTAATTCTCAAAAGTTTATAGAAAGGAGGTGATAGCATAGAGAAAACGGTAACGTAGTTGCAGTAGACAGTCCAGTGTTGCTGTTTGCAAGGGAAGTTGGTGTGCCCCGTTAGAAATATTCCTTATCCTGACTTTGTCGGGATATTTTGTGAAAGAAGTTCATAATAGCACGAATTTCTAACGGGGTGTGAAGCCAACGCTGCCCCGCAACTGTAAGGGGAACGAAATTTGCACTAATCCACTGTCTCGATTTTTATCGGGATGGGAAGGAGCAAATAGTAGGTTGCCCCAAGTCAGGAAACCTTGGACAGCAGGGTATATCTTTAACAAAATCCATTACTTCCGAGGGGAAGCGAAAGGAGACAGTTATGTTTCGGCTCAACAAGTTTATAATAGCACTTCTTTTTGTAGCAGTTCCGATAG
>MHYJ01000072.1:12639-16148 GCA_001828445.1 Planctomycetes bacterium RBG_16_43_13 | reverse complement strand
AGAGATTAGAAGGTGCAATCAATAAATTCCTCGAAGAGAATAGCGAATAGCGCCCTAACTTAATTTTGTCGTATCATCATAGGTTCTAAAACTGCCACTCATTCTGTCATTTTGACACCATAAACTCGAAGGTATTGACTTTGCACTGTTAGTTACTTATAATATCCTTTCTTTCAGACACTTGTAGATGTCTGGATTTCAATCAGATGGCATTTTATTTGCTTTCATAGAATACATCTAATTATATTTAGGAGGGTATAGAAAATGGCTAAGCAAATCCTTTTCGGGCAGGAGGCAATGGATGCAATTAAGCGCGGTGTTTCAAAGATAGCATCTGCTGTAAATCCAACGCTTGGTCCTCGTGGCAGGTCTGTAGTTCTGGATAAAGGATGGGGAGCTCCTGTCATTACTAAAGATGGTGTTTCAGTTGCAGAGGAAGTTGAGCTTGAAGACCCTAATGAAGATATGGCAGCTAAGATGATTAAAGAGGCGGCATCTAAGACCAACGACAAAGCAGGCGATGGGACTACTACTTCTTGTGTCTTAGCAGAGACGTTATTTTTGGAGGCGCTTAAGATTATTACTGCTGGAGCAAATCCTCTCGCGGTGAGTCGTGGGATTAAGTTAGCGGCTGATGCAGTTGCAGAGGAACTTACTAAGTCGGCAGAGAAGATTAGCGTCAGTGATAGGGATAAGATAATCAGTATTGCCGCAGTGGCATCTAACGGTGATAAGGCAGTTGGTAGCATAATAGCAGACGCACTACAGAAAGTTGGGAAGGATGGAGTTATTACGATTGAGGAAGGCAAGGGCATAGAGACAGAGATAAAGATTGTTGAGGGTATGCAGTTTGATAGGGGGTTTCTGTCGCCGCATTTTGTAACTGACAGTGACACTGTTGAAGCGGTTTTGGAGGAGCCATATATCCTGATTTATGAGGACAAGCTATCCTCCGCTGCGAAGTTAGTGCCTCTCCTCGAAAAGATAGCAGAGGAGAAAGCACCGTTATTTATTATAGCAGAAGATATAGAGGGTGATGCCCTTGCTACACTTGTAGTAAATAAACTGCGTGGCATCTTGCAGTGCTGTGCTGTAAAGGCACCCGGCTATGGCGATAGGCGAAAGGCAATGTTAGATGATATAGCCATCCTTACTAAGGGCAAGGCGATATTTAAGGACCTCGGTATAGAAATTGAGAAAGTATCACCCGAGATGCTCGGCAGGGCAAAGAAGGTTGTAGTTGATGCTGATAACACGACTATTGTGGAAGGATATGGTAGTAAAGGAGATATAGATAGACGTATATCACAGATAAAAAGAGAAATAGAGGAAACCGACTCTGACTATGATAAGGAGAAATCACAGGAACGGCTCGCAAAACTCTCGGGCGGTGTAGCACAGATAAATGTAGGTGCGGCTACGGAAACGGAATTAAAAGAAAGAAAACAACGTATAGATGATGCCTATCATTCTGTAAAGGCAGCCCTTGAAGATGGTATTACAGTTGGTGGTGGCGTAGCGCTTATCAGGGCTTCCAGTTCCTTAACTAATGTAAAGGTTGAGGGAGATGAGGCGTTTGGTGTGGATATAGTAAGAAAGGCGCTTAGTGCGCCGTTGCGTCAACTCGTTGAAAACGCCGGTGGTAATGGAGCCATCGTAGTTAAAAAGGTCGCAAGCGAGAAGGGTGACTTCGGTTTTGACGTGGAAAAGGGCGAGTATTGTGACCTAAAGGCGGCGGGCATAATAGACCCTGTAAAGGTTACAAGATATGCCCTTCTAAATGCCGCAAGCGTGGTAGCTACATTAATTACGTCAAACACACTTGTAAGTGATGAACCAAAGGAAGAAGAAAAAGGTGCTATGGCTGGGATGCCTCACGGCGGCGGGATGCCCGGCGGAATGGGCGGAATGGGAGGTATGGGTGGGATGGGGGGAATGGGAATGCCGCCGATGTGATAGATAAGGATTATAGTATGTTTAAGAAAATAGCGTTAACCCTAATAGTTGTAGTGGTGTTTCCTACATTGTTTCCCAAACCTCTGGCTGATGTGGCAAAAAGTGAGAAGGTAACATTTGTAACAGAGGATAAGGTTACCATAGCTGGGACG
This sequence comes from Planctomycetes bacterium RBG_16_43_13, assembly GCA_001828445.1. The sequence goes on along the minus strand of MHYJ01000072.1, from coordinate 14,040 downwards.
CTTTATCCTGCCTTAAGGGAGGGCTATGACCCTAAGGAGAAAATCCCAGCAGTAATCTTGATACATATGCTTAGGCGGGATAGAACTGACTGGAAGACGTTTGCAGAGCGGCTACAGGGGAGCGATGGTTTTACTGTCCTTTCTATTGACATAAGAGGGCACGGTGAGAGTATATCTCGAGAAGGGGCTACCGAGCCACTATCGTGGAAGACGATGACAGATAAATCCTTTAATGATGCAGTTCTTGACGTAAAGGCGGCAGTTAAGTTTCTTCAACAGTATAAAGAGCTTGCTACGGACAAGGTTGCTATAGTAGGTGCGAGTATAGGTGCTAATATTGCCCTTAACTATGCTATTGATGACAAGAATATAAAAACTCTGATTTTGCTCTCGCCTGGGCTCGAATATCACGGTGTAAAGACAGAAGGAGCAATAAAAAAGTGGGGGAAACGTCCTGCTATGATAGTCGCAAGTGCTGATGATAAATATTCCCTTGAATCGAGTAGGAAATTATTAGGTAAAGAGCCAAATGTAATCAACGAGACGCAAATAAAGCTCCTCGAATACAAAAATGCAGGACACGGGACAAATATGTTTGGCAAAGAAGAGCCGGACTTAACGGAAGAAATAAGTAAGTGGCTTAAAGATAAATTAAAATAACGAAAGGAGGCATTTATGAAACTGAAACCGTTAGATGATAGGGTTGTTGTAAAGCCGTTAGAAGTAGAGGAAAAGACAGCTGGCGGCATAGTTCTACCTGATACTGCGAAGGAAAAGTCAACGAAGGGTGAGGTGATCGCCGTCGGTAGTGGTAAACTTCTGGATAATGGTAAGCGTCTTCCTATATCTGTAAAGGTAGGAGACAAGGTCTTATATGGCAAATACGGCGGTGCAGATGTAAAAATAGATGGAGTTGAGTATAAGATACTGAGCGAATCAGAGATTCTGGCAAAGGTTGAATAACAAAGATTTTAATTTGATAAAAGGAGGTTGCTAAGATGGCGAAGCAATTAATGTTTGATGATGAGGCACGTAAGAAGATTCTCGTTGGTATTAGAAAACTTGCCAACGCAGTGAAGGTAACATTAGGTCCTGCAGGTAGAAACGTCCTTCTCGATAAGAAATTCGGCTCTCCGCAGGCGGTGAATGATGGTGTTACTGTTTCTAAGGAAATAGAACTCGAGGACCCATTTGAGGGTGTTGGCGCTAAACTCGTAAATTCAGTAGCTGAGAAGACAAATGATGTGGCAGGCGACGGGACATCCAGTGCTACCGTCCTTACTGAGGCAATTTATTCTGAGGGCTTAAAGAACGTAACCGCAGGTGCTAATCCCATAGCTCTGAAAAGAGGTATAGACAAAGCAGTATCAGCCGCTCTCGATGCAGTGAAGAAAATGAGCA
>MHYJ01000072.1:11890-12566 GCA_001828445.1 Planctomycetes bacterium RBG_16_43_13 | reverse complement strand
CATAATCGCACAGGCAGTAAATAAGGTTGGCAAAGAAGGTGTAGTTACAGTAGAGGAGGGCAAGGGCTTTGAAACGGGGGTAGAATTTGTAGATGGTATGCAATTCGATAAGGGCTATATATCTCCATACTTCATAAATAAGCCGTCAACTTTGACAGCCGAACTTGAGGATTCGTATGTCCTCCTAACCGATAAGAAGATTTCAAGTATCGAGGAGTTTGTGCCTATACTTGAGCGAGTTGCTCAGACAGGTAAGGCGATATTTGTAGTTTGCGAGGAATTAGAAGGTGAGGCACTTACCGCATTGGTAGTAAACAAAGTAAGAGGTGCGTTGAAGTGTGCCGCAGTTAAGGCGCCTGCCTTCGGTGATAGGCGGAAAGCAATGCTGGAGGATATTGCCATACTAACCGGTGGTAGTGTTGTCTCTGATGATTTGGGGCTAAAACTCGAGAATCTAAAACTCTCCGATTTAGGCACTGCGAAAATTGTCAAGGTAGAGAAGGAAAAGACAACCATTATCGGCGGAGGTGGTGATAAGAAGAAGATAGAATCCCGTATAAATGAGATTAGAACGCTCATAAAGAAAACGACTTCTGATTACGATAGAGAAAAATATGAGGAACGTCTTGCCAAGTTAGTTGGTGGTGTGGCTATCGTAAAGGTTGGCGGCGCTACT
>MHYJ01000072.1:5338-11880 GCA_001828445.1 Planctomycetes bacterium RBG_16_43_13 | reverse complement strand
TAAAGGAGAAGAAGTATAGGGTAGATGATGCGGTTAACGCCACAAAAGCCGCTGTAGAAGAGGGCATAGTCCCCGGCGGCGGTATTGCATATCTGAGAGCGGCTTCGGCTGTCGCAGAACTAATCCTTGATGGCGACGAAAAGGCAGGCGCCCTCGTAGTAGCAAGGGCGCTCGAGGCACCTCTATGTAGCATAGCGTCAAATGCAGGGCTTGACGGCTCTATGATAGTGGCTGAGGCAAAAGAGCATAAGTCGGAGGATGGTTTCGACATCCTCTCCAATAAGTTCGTCAATATGTTCGATGCAGGCATTATAGACCCCGCAAAAGTCGTCAGGTGCGCTATACAGAATTCTGCGAGTGTTGCATCACTGCTTCTCACTACGAAGACAGTCATAACAGAGATAAAGAACAAGAAGAAAAAGATAGAGGGCGCGGTCAGGTAATAAGGAAAATCCAAAATCCAAAAATCAAAATGTAAAAGTAAGGATGGGGCAGAGCCCCATACTCCGACAATTTTTTAATTTTGAATTGCAATTTTGCTTTTTTATTTTTAATCTTTGATTTTGTTTCAATATGGATGGCAATAGGGATTACTACGAAATTTTAGGTGTGAAGCGGGATGCCTCTACTGACGAGCTCAAGCAGGCGTATCGCCAGATGGCGTTAAAATATCACCCCGACAGAAATCCCGGCGATAAGGAGTCGGAGAAGAAATTCAAAGAAGCGGCAGAGGCATACGAGGTTTTAAGCGATGCCGAGAAACGTAGCCGATACGACCAGTTCGGGCACGAGGGATTGAGGGGATACGCACACAGGGGCTTTACCGACTTCGAGGATATATTCTCTACCTTTGCTGATGTATTTAGTGATAGCTCGTTCTTCGGCGATATCTTCGGCGGCAGGACGCGCCGTGGCCCGCATAGGGGGGCGTCCCTCCGCGTAGAACTCGAGGTAGAGTTGAAGGACGTCACATTCGGCACGGAGAAGATAATAAAACTCCATCGAAACGAGCTCTGTCCGAAATGTAACGGCTCCGGTTCCGCACCCGGCACGTCTCCATCTCAGTGTCGCACCTGTCAGGGCAGAGGCGAAGTAATCCAGAGCAGTGGATTCTTCAGCATCCGAACCACTTGTAGCAGATGTAGTGGAAGCGGCAAGGTCATCACCTCTCCCTGTAAAGAGTGCAGAGGTGCAGGCGCAGTCAAACAACAGCGAGAGATAAAGGTAAAGATTCCCGCTGGCATAGAGGACGGGACACGGATGCGGGTATCAGGAGAGGGAGAGCATTCTATGGACGGAGGTTCTAACGGCGACCTCTATTGCGACATATATGTGAAACAGCATCCGTTCTTTGTGAGAGATGACAATAATGTGCATTGTGAAATCCCTATAACATATACGCAGGCGATTTTTGGCGGTGAGGTAGATGTTCCCACACTCTATGGTAGAAGCAGTATGAAGATACCGAAAGGCACACAGAGCGGGCAGGTATTGCGGCTAAAAGGGCAGGGTGTGCAATCGCTCAACGGTGGTGGGAAGGGAGACCAGTTTGTGAGGGTAGTCGTCGGCGTGCCTACAAAACTTACGAAGCGACAGGAAGAACTATTGAGAGAACTCGCCAAGATTGAGGAGGATGAGGAAAAGAAAGATGGGATATTCGATAGATTCAAAAAGTGGCTGTAACGAAAATGCAAAAATCAATCCCGCACCTAATTTTAGGTAGCGGGATAGTGATAAATAACATTATATTATTCTCAAAATGGAAAAAATGGGGACAGCGACCATTTATTTTTTTGTTTGATGAAAAGGAGACGTATATGAAAAAAGGAAGAGCAAGAACAGTAGTAAAAGGAGGAGTAAAAACAGTAGTATGGAAGGGACCTCTCCCGAAGCCGCCGAGTGATGTCCTATATGCAAAGTATGACCACATAAAAAAGGGACTGCTCCTATTAGTCGGCGATAGGCATAAGACCCTCATTATGGATATGGAGGGCGAGAAGGATATAAACGGCACAGTAAAATTCCTGAAGAAAATGGAGACGCAGAAGGGCACGACAGGCATGCCGGGCTTGTGTCCGAGGAAGATAGTCATCCACTTCTCACCCCAGTTGGCGCGCCGACTGAGGAAGTATATAGAGGAGGAGATTAGATATGAGAGGGAGTTTAGTTGAGAATTAACAATTAAGAATTTTTAATTATTAATTTTTAATTCCTAATTATTAGTAAGGAGGTAATATGAAAGGTTCAAGCATTGCAAATCTGTGGGGGAAGTTTAATCCCGGCGAGGCGGTTACGGTCTTCGCTAATAAGGGGATGGTGGCGGCTCGCCGTCTCCCAAAGCAGGTTACTATAACGGTTACCAAAAAAGTCAAAGATATAAGAGACGCATTTACATACTTCTCCATAGCGAGAAATCAACTCTCGACATATTGGCGTGCGGAGTGGTCTGCGTGGGCGGCTATGAAATACTCCGCACATCTCAAGGAGAAACATATGGTCGCCCGCTGGCCATGGTATATGAAACAACACGCAAAGGAAATCTCCAGCTGGAGCACTGCGTATATGTATTGCAATATGCTTGCCTTCTCCTGCGGTATGAGCTATCCGAGGAATAAACCCCCTCTATCAGGAGGTCCTCCGCCGGCGCCAGCAGTCGTCATCCTTCGCTACGACGAGGAAAAACATAAAATCATAGGCGAGGTATTGGTATTTCCCCTCGAGAAATATGACGTCGATTTCTGTGCGCGGCTCTGGATGGCAGGACAATACGTAACCGCCATACCCCAGTCCATTCATAAAATGTTCAGTTTAGGTCCGGGACCCTCAAAGGATATGACGAAAAAGGTCGTCCTCCCCTTCGAGTTCGACCGCATCAGAGTTGCAGGGACGACATTTAATATGAAAGACCTAAAGTTTAAGGATATGGCATATGGCTCCCTCTTCATCTATGCGGACTGCGTTACCGCATATAGCCACGAGCACGGTCCCTGGGCAAGCGTGTTCAGCAATACTACGGAGACGCATCTCCCCCCGCGTGTTGACCTGGATAAGATGAGTGCTCATACAGGAGGGAAGATGGGGAAGATTATATTCCTACCCGGTAAAAAGCTCACCCCAGCGGCTATGAAAATATATAATATGATAAGGAAGAAGGTTCATAAATCAAACAGACGTTACAGGGCGAAGTTAAAATATGTGAACTTGACGAAGTGGTAGAGGCGAATTGCGAATGACAAATGTAAAATGACAAATCAAGCACAAATGTCAAATTTTGTCATTTGGGATTTCAAAGGACTTTGTCTTCGCAAACCAATTTTGTTTACGTATAAATGACAAAAGATAAAGAATACAGTTCCGACGTCTTCTCCGTTATATTTCCTTGTTTTATTTCCGATAGGTGCTATAATTAAGATATGAAAACACTGCGGAAAAATTATGTTGTTGATGACAAGGGCAGAAGGCAGGGGGTTATTCTCTCGATGAAGCAGTTCGAGGAGATGGTGGAAGATCTGCACGACCTCGCTATAGTAGCCGAGAGGAGACAGGAAAAAACAATAACCCTCGCCCAACTAAAGAGAAATCTGAAACGAGATGGGCTCTTATAAGATAGAGTGGAATGTCTCGACGGAGAAGGATTTTCGCCGTATCAATCCAACAGATATTCCTCGCATTATCAAAATCGCTAATGCATTGTCGTATAATCCATTTCCACCTAAATGCAGAAAGATAGAAGGTTCGGAGTCGCTATATAGAGTTAGGGTCGGTGATTATAGAATCATATATCAGGTAGATAGGACAAGATGTATAATAACCATTCACTATGTGCGCCATAGAAAAGACGCATATAGAGGATTATCCTGATAGATATTGGGGACAGTATGAATTGAGACCGTTGAAAAAGGTAACCTGTTTTGTCATTTCGTCTTCGGCATTGAATTGACATTTGGTCTTTGACATTTGTTATTATAATATGTAAATTTGACAATAATAGGGACAGCGACCATTTACCCCGTTAGAAATACATAGTATCATAAGTTTCTATCTCATACTTACTGTTAAACCCTGTTAGAAGTAGGTCGCCGAAGGCAACTGCCGTTCCACAGGCGGAACGGACTTCTAACGGGGCGGAAATTTCTAACGGGGTTTATTTTGATATTTGATTTTTAAGAGAAAACATAATACTTGACCTTATAGTAAAGTCAGCATACAATTTCATCAGGAGGTTAAGATGAATAACCGTATCGTTGCTGACCCAAATATATGCGGAGGGGAGCCCTGCATACGCAATACGAGAGTCCCCGTCCATATAATATTAAGCCACTTAGCCGCTGGTGAGGACTACGTATCCATACTCAAGAATTTTCCCTCAATAACCAAAGAAGATATGTTCGCCTGCCTCGAGTATGCATCATATTTAGCCACAGAAAAGGTTGCAATGTAGGCAGGATGGAGATTATCGCAACTGAATGAGCAGATTTTTAGTAGATGAGAACGTAAGCTATGAATTGGTAGGGAAACTACGTTCTTTAGGTGCAGAGGTCATATCAGTCATTGAGGAAAAATTACATAGGACACCAGACACAAAGATTTTCAGTTTAGCTGTAGATAGAAATGCAGTAATAATTACACGCGATTATCATTTCACAAATCCACTTTCCTTTCCTGTGGGGGGAACAGAAGGTATAATATACATCCGTCACGGTAATATAACATCAGATGATGAGGTAAAAATGGTGACAGAATTTATAAAACGCATAGACATTAAAACAATAAAGGGTAAGTTAGTAACACTATACAAAAACAGTGTAAGGATGAGATGATATTCTGTGAGTTAGGATTTAGGAGAAAATAATTTTATGAAAACTAAATCATCAAATAAAAACCTGCACTCTGCAAAGACCTCTAAAAAAGATGAGTTTTATACTCAACTCTCTGATATTGAAAACGAACTCAAACATTACAAAGAGCATTTTAAAAGAAAGGTTGTTTTTTGTAATTGCGACGACCCTCGTGTAAGTAATTTCTTCCGGTATTTTACCAGCAATTTTAAGAAATTAGGACTGAAAAAACTGATTACCACCTGTTATAAAAACCAAAACGCTGATTTATTCAGCGAAAACAAATCCGAAAAAGCCATATACTTGGAATACACTGGACGCAAAAATGGAGATAAAATTCCCAGTCCCGAAGAAATTGGCATTGAACACCTAAAAGGCGATGGCGATTTTCGCAGCCCCGAGTGTATTGAACTTTTGAAACAAGCAAATATTGTTGTAACCAATCCGCCTTTTTCTTTATTCAGAGAATATGTAGCACAGCTAATAGAATATGACAAAAAGTTTGTGATTATTGGTAATAAAAACGCTATAACCTACAAAGAAATTTTTAAACTCATAAAAGAGAATAAAATGTGGATTGGTAATACTCCTATGAGTACAGATTTGTTGTTTGATATACCAGAAGCTTTTTCCAAAGAATTAATTGCCAATAAGAAAGAAGGTAGTGGTTATAAAATTGTAAACGGTGTCATTAAAGGCAGGTCACAAGCTATTTGGTTTACCAATTTGGATATTACAAAACGCCACGAAGAATTAATTCTTTATAACAAATACAATAAAAAAGATTATCCTAAATATGACAACTACAATGCTATAAATGTGGACAAAACCAAAGATATTCCTATGGATTATAAGGGTGTGATGGGCGTGCCAATAAGTTTTTTGGATAAATATAATCCTGAGCAATTTGAGATATTAGGATTAGACGACCATAGATTAGAATACCCAAATTGGCGAGGAAGGGGACCCGATTTAAACGGGAAACCTATTTATAGGAGAATAATCATAAAAAACAAGAAATTATGAAAATAGAACTCAAAGAAATAACTGTCCGTGAATTAGCAAACGGTTACAAAGACAACGCTGAAGCAGGTGTTGTGGGTTTCGGGGACAAACTTGATATTCGTCCACCCTATCAGCGGGAATTTATCTACAAGGATAAGCAACGAGATGCCGTCATTACTACTGTAACAAAAGATTTTCCTCTTAATGTGATGTATTGGGCGGTTCGGGAAGACGGAAACTTTGAAATCATTGACGGACAGCAGCGCACCATTTCAGTTTGCCAATATGTGCAGGGTGATTATTCGATAAACGGATTGTATTTTCATAATCTACAAAACGACCAGCAAAAACAAATCCTTGATTATAAACTGATGATTTATGTGTGCAGCGGTGAACCAAGCGAAAGATTGGAGTGGTTCAGGACAATAAATATAGCAGGCGAAAAACTTACCGACCAGGAATTGCGCAATGCAGTTTATGCCGGCTCGTGGACTGCGGATGCCAAACAATATTTTAGTAAAACCGGTTGTGCGGCGTATCAAATCGGACGTGATTATCTCGACGGCACGCCCATTCGTCAGGACTATTTGGAAACGGCAATTCGGTGGTTGAGCAACGATAAAATTGAGGACTATATGTCAAAGCATCAACATACAGCTGATGCAAAAGTTTTGTGGAATTACTTTCAAACAGTAATTA
>MHYJ01000072.1:4792-5317 GCA_001828445.1 Planctomycetes bacterium RBG_16_43_13 | reverse complement strand
CAAAATATCGTAAGGAAATGAAAGGAGTTGCATTTGGACCGCTATACAATGAGTTCAAGGACAAAAAATTTGATTCAAAAAAGCTGGAGAAGGAAATTGCAAAACTGATGGAAGATGAAGATGTGACTAACAAAAAAGGTGTTTACACTTATGTATTAACAAGAGAAGAAAAATATCTGAGCATTCGTGCATTTACAGAAAAACAAAAAAGAGAAGCATACGAAAGACAAAAAGGCATCTGTCCAAAATGCAAAAAGAAATATGGGATTGAGCAAATGGAAGGCGACCATATAACACCATGGCACGAAGGCGGCAAAACAACGGGAGAAAATTGCCAAATGTTATGTAAGCAAGATAACCGAACCAAATCTGGGAAATAAACAATAATGATGATTACAATGCTGACGCTAACTATACTGAATGGAAGGATTTAAGTGAAATACTTTAAAAGCATTGCCCCTGTCAAATGACAAAAGACAAAGAATACAGTTCCGACGGCTTCTGCATAACGTATGCCGAGTTTGA
>MHYJ01000072.1:0-4780 GCA_001828445.1 Planctomycetes bacterium RBG_16_43_13 | reverse complement strand
GCGGACGAATATTTAGACAAACTCCGCCGCGCCCAGGCGGACTTCGTCAACTATCAGGAGCGCACGAAACGCGAAAAAGAATCCTTGACAAAGTTCGCAGTAGAAGGTCTCATATCGGAACTTTTGCCGTTTCTGGACGCACTGCATAAATCGGCTGAGACGCTCTCGAATGCGAACGGGGCGAAAGAAGCGGCTAATATATTAGATGGTATAAAGTTGGCAGAGAAAGAATTGATGAAGACGCTTGCGAAAAATGGAGTCAAGCCGATAGAGGTTCACCCAGTTAGCCCTATTAGAGATTGCTCTAACAGGGTTAGAAATTTTAGTAGCGGAACGTCTAATACTGATTTGGATAAAAAATCTACAAGAGGGGATATTTCTAACCCTGAAGGGAATTCCTTCAGGGCTAACGGGGCAAAAGGGGTAATGTTCAACCCCCTCTATCACGAGGCGGTTGCGGAGGTGGAGACGGACGACCACCCCGACAAGACAATACTCGAGGAGATGCGGCGGGGTTATATGATACAGGACAGGGTCTTGCGACCGTCGCAGGTGAAGGTGGCGAAGAAACGAATTCCGAAATCCGAAGCACTAAATCCTAAACAATATCAAAATCCAAATGACCCAAAAGACATTATTTAGAATATTTGAGTTTTGGTAATTAGGATTTGTTTCGAATTTCGATATTAGAGTTTAGAATTTTATTTTGGAGGTGAAATATGCTGAGTGTTGAAGAAAAACTAAATTCTGTAGATGTGCTATCTACGGAGGACGCCCCGTTCGAGCAGTTCATACAACTGCGTAGCCAGATTCATTGCTCGATAGATTATAGAGAAGAGGTGGAGGAGCTCCTGTCGAACTTCGGCTCCGTCTCGCGCAAACTCTCCAGCGACAACAAGATTGAGACGCGCAAGGCGATAGCGAAGTGGCTCATAGGTGATGTTGAGGAGGCGATACCGCTCCTCGAGAATACCCGCGCAACGAGAGAGAGAAGCTTCTTCCTCGGCATTTCGTATTTAGAGAGCGGCAGGGCGAACGCCGCACATGCGAACCTGAAGGATGCGTATGACGCCGACACGTCGGATACTACAGTTGCGATTTTGCTCACAGAGGCGAAGGTAAAACTCGGGAAGATGGACGAGGCGATGAACCTCCTCGAACGGCTGAAGAAAAAGTGCGACGAAAACCCTGACTACCATTATGCGCTCGGGCTTTACTACGATTACAGCGGCAACCGCGAGGAAGCAGAGAAATGCTACGAGCACGCACTCGAATTAGACAACGCCCACTCTAAGAGTACCTTTCGATTGGCTTATAACCTCGACCTCAAGGGTGAGGAGGAAAAAGCAACAGAACTCTACGAACAACTTCGAAAGGCAAGGCCCATGTATGTAGAGGCGATCATGAATTTAGGCCTTCTCTACGAGGATAACGGACAGTATCAGAAGGCAGCGGATTGCTTTAAGTCGGTGCTGGAATATTATCCTAATAACGATAGGGCACGGCTATATCTCTCAGATGCAGAGGCATCCCTGAATATGTATTATGACGAGGATACAGTCCGTAAAAAAGAAAAAATGACTAACCTCCTATCAATACCTGTTGACGACCTAAATCTTTCTCTCCGTGTAAAAGTAGCTTTAGGTAAGGCGGGCATACACAGAATTTCTGACCTTGTGAGAAAGAACGAAGGAGAACTATTAGAGATTCCCAGTATGGGGAAAATAGCTATAAAAGAGATAAATGAGCAATTGCATCTGAAAGGGCTGGCACTCGCTACTACGGAGGGTGAGGTATCTTTAACAAGTGAGGTGACTGGTGAGGTATCAGAGGATTTACTCAACAAGCCCCTTTCAGACCTTGAATGGCCCGGCAGGGTAAAAAATGTCTTCGAACGGTTGAATATATACACCGTAGGTGACCTAATAAAACACAGTGAAAGAGATTTACTGGATAACAAAAACTTAGGTATGACCTCTATAAGGGATATAAGGAAGAAACTCGAGTTGCTGGGGCTGGCTATGAAGGAATAGTAGGGCGTAAAACTTATGGCATAGCATTACCATTTATTCAATTGCTGATATTATTTTAGGGTTTTGAATTTGGGATTCCAACAGAGCCACATAGTTGTAATCGCCGGTATATTCGGCTCGCTTGTGGGCAGTTTCCTAAATGTCTGTATCTTCCGACTCCCGCGGGAGTGTATGTCAATAGTCAAACCCCGCTCACGATGCCCTTCCTGTCTTGCACCAATAAGGTGGTTTGATAATATCCCAATCCTGAGCTATATAATCCTTAAAGGAAGGTGTCGCTACTGTAGGAGATACATATCTGTACAATATTTCCTCGTTGAACTCCTCACAGCGGCGATTTTTTCTTATATTGCCTATACTAATTTGGGTGATTATAACAATAGGTGGGCTATCGCTATTATTCAGGCATATCTGATTAGCGCAATGATTATTGCCACCTTCGTTGACTTGGAGTTTAGGATATTGCCTGATGAGATTACTATCTCTGGAATAGTTATATCTCTGCTTGTCGGAGTAGCAGTTCCTTCCGTCTACCGTTCTCCCGTAGCAATTGTGAGTAATGCAAACATATCAGGGCTTATAACAGCTCTTATTGGTATAGCGGCAGGCGGTTTACTTATCTATATAATAGGTATCTTGGGAAGAATTGCCTTCGGAAAAGATGCGATGGGATTTGGAGATGTGAAATACTTAGCTATGTTGGGCGGTTTTTTGGGTTGGCAGGGGGTGCTTCTTACATTCTTTCTTGCCTGCTTCATCGGCTCTATATTTGGCATCATTCTCTATATAGTTACGCGCGATAGATATATAGCATTCGGACCATACCTCTCGCTCGGCGGGGCGATGGTGCTACTCTTTAGTGATGAGGTCTATTGGCTCTTAGAACTCTATATGAAAATGGTTGGAAGATGAGGAAGTATATAGCCGCACCTAATGGATTGACCCCGTTAGAGATGCCTTCTGTTGTATGTCTCCCATCCAAATCAGTGTTACACTTTCTGCTGCTGAAATCTCTAACGGGGTTGACACCACCGTTACTTTAATGTATAATCCGCTTCCCATTTTTTGGTTATCTGATAAGAATGAGAGTTTATATTAAAAGGAGAATATGATGGCTAAGTATGATACTAAGGATATTAGGAATGTTTGCTTCATTGGCCACGGCGACTCAGGCAAAACTACATTAGCAGATGCAGTCCTTTTTCATCTGAAGGCGAGTTCCCGCTTTGGGAGTATAGAGGATGGCTCAAGTGTTTTTGACTATGACCCTGACGAGAAAGAGCGGAGGATTTCCATAGACCTTGCTATGGCATTTGCGAACTTTGGTGAGAAGATGATAAACCTCTTTGATGCACCAGGTTATCCCGACTTCGCAGGTGAGGCGGTCTCTGCACTCGCCGCCTGCGAGACAGCAGTTATCTGCATAAATGCATCCTCAGGTATAATGGTAAATACTCGGAAGATGTGGGAGCGCTCCGAAAAGTTTAATGTTGCCCGCGTGATAATGATAAACAAAATAGATTTAGAGAACGTGAATTACACTGCACTTATCGATGTCATAAGGGAAACATTTGGTAGAGAGTGTGTCCCTATCATTATGCCAATCGGTTCCGGCGGTGGTTTGAAGGGTGTCGCAAATATAGTCGAGAGTAAGGACAGCGTCTCGGAAGAACTGAAATCACTCTCAGATGAAGCGATGGAAAAACTAATGGAGGTTGATGATAAGTTATTGGAAAAATATTTAGAGGGTAGCAAGGTCAGTGCGGCGGAATTAGAAGCCGTCCTTCCCCGCGCCATAGCAGAACGGCGGTTAGTCCCAATACTCTGTGCCGCATCCAAGAATGGTGTGGGTGTGAAGGAGTTCGTAGAGTTTGTATCTAAATATCTACCGTCGCCCGCAGATGTAGGGGCGAGGAAGGGCATCAACCCAGATAAAAAAGAGAATGTCTCGAGGGAGACATCCCCCTCCGCTCAATTTGGCGGTCAGGTGTTTAAGATTCTCTCTGACCCGTTTGTGGGCAAGCTTAGCTACATAAGGATTTACTCCGGCACGCTCGATATAGCCAACGGTATATTTAACCAGCGAACAGGCAAGACAGAGCGAATAGGCGCAATGTTCAAGCCGTTCGGTAAAGAGCAGAGGACAGTCCAGCAGGCGATAGCAGGAGATATAGTAGGCGTAACGAAGGTGGAGGAATTATCAGTTTCTGACACGGTCTGTAGCCATAATGCACCAATAAAGTATAACGAGATAGCATTCCCAGTCCCAATGGTCTCATTAGCGGCAGAACCGAAGGCGAAGGGAGATGAGCAACGTCTGAGCGGCTCACTGCAGAAGATGGCTGACTCCGACCCTACGTTCAAGGTAACCCGAGACCGCCAAACCCTTGAACTTGTTATAACAGGTATGAGCCAGCTTCACCTCGATGTAGTACTGAATAAACTAAAAAGAAAATACGAGGTGCAATTAAGCACAAAGACGCCGAAGATAGCGTACAAAGAGACAATAACCGGTGCCGCTGAGGGACATCATAAACATAAAAAGCAAAGTGGCGGGCGCGGGCAATACGGCGAGGTATATATCAAGCTCGAACCAACCGCTCGAGGCGAGGGCTTCAAATTCGTTGACGAAATCGTTCAGGGCAGGATACCAAATCAATACGTCCCTGCTGTAGAGAAGGGTATTAAGGAAATCTTTGATAAGGGGGTCATTGCTGGATACCCGGTTGTGGATGTGCAGGTTACAC
>MHYJ01000071.1:24203-34231 GCA_001828445.1 Planctomycetes bacterium RBG_16_43_13 | reverse complement strand
TATTTGCATCTGCATTTCTTATCTCTCGCTCTATATCATCACGAACATCTGAGATCTTCCTCTTGAAATTGCCATAAGTATTCCCAACTTTTTTGGCAACTTGAGGTAGATTCTTACCATAGAGAAGGAGGGCTATTATTAGAACAAGCATTATCTCCTGCCACCCTATATCGCCCATATAGCTAACTATTCATAATCCTTATAATCTCGTCCGTCATCTCTGACGTCTTCGCAGTACCACCCAAATCATAAGTAACCTTTTTTCCTTCTCCTATAACTCTACACACGGCACTATATACTCTGTCCGCTGCTTTTCCTTCGTTTATATACTCAAGCATTAAAGATGCAGATAATATTAGAGCCGTAGGATTCACCTTATTCAAACCCTTATATTTGGGTGCACTACCATGAATTGCCTCGAAAACTGCGCTATTATTAGCGCCTATATTTGCACCTGGCGCTACTCCCAATCCCCCTATCAGTCCGGCACATAAATCAGACAGTATGTCACCATAAAGATTAGGGCACAACAGCACATCATATAACTCAGGTTTCTGAACAAGTTGCATACACATATTATCTACAATCCTATCTTCGCACTCTATCTGTGGATAACTCTTTGCAACCTCACGTGCGGTCTCAAGGAATAGTCCATCCGTACATTTCATAATATTTGCTTTATGTACTATCGTTACCTTTCTGCGACTATGCTTAACTGCATATTCGAATGCGAAGTGAGCAATCCTTTCAGTATTTTTGCGGGTAATTATCTTTATACTTTCTGCCGCATCACTCCCGACCATATGCTCTATACCAGCATACAGATCTTCTGTATTCTCACGCACCACTACTATGTCTATGTCATCATATCGTGTTTTAACACCTTTTATAGATCTACAAGGACGAAGATTAGCATATAAATCTAATGCCTTTCGTATAGCCACATTCACACTGCGAAATCCAGTTCCAATAGGCGTAGTAATAGGACCTTTTATAGCAACCTTATTACGCTTTATAGATTCTAACACACTATCTGGTAAAGGTGTTCCATACTTAGCCATTACTCCCTCACCAGCATTAACTTCTTCCCACTTTATCTTTGCACCAGATGCATCTACTACCTTCTTCATAGCATCCGAAAGCTCAGGACCCGTTCCATCACCAGGTATAATCGTTACAGTTCTCATCTTTTCACCTCTCTAAAGTAATATCAGTCAATCAATCCACAAGTATAACTATTTCTTCTCATACCTAAACTGCAATACTGATCGTTGCTTACCTTTTCTGCCTTCTATTGTCTTATTCTTCTGGTTGAAAATAAGCTCACCTACTTTTAAAGTCCCCTCACCTCTGATAGCTGATACATACGGGCTGCCTGTAACAGAAATAGCACCGGAAACAAGATTACGTTTTAATGATTCACCATAAATAGTAGTGCCATCTGCTTTATTAAATACGCTCACAGACCCAATAGCTATAATATCTTCCACGTTTTTCCCATCTTCCGAGAGTTTTATAGCTATATTATCAGCTAATATAGTAAAATCTTTATTCCCCACCTTTGCATTATCTGAGAATCGTGCCAGCTTATTAGCAGAGTCAAACACCGCGTCACCATCTGATGTGGCAATGTATTCATTAAAAGTAAGACGCTTGGGACCTTTAAGTAATATTACATCAGCTTCCTTCTGTCCAATAATTTTAGCTGACTCAATTATGCTGTTATTTGTAACTACCTTGGAAAACCTACTGCTTGTAGCTACTAAATTAGATATCTCATAATCGGCAGTCATATTAGAACGAGAACTCTCATTACGCTTTACTATATCAATCTCCATACTATCAGCATATATATATGTAGCTCTATTTTGGTCAGCCCGTTTAATATAGGCATTTTCTTGTATTTTTACTTTACTTAATGAATCATCTGCTACTAAACCTTTCCCGCTACATTCAATATCTGGCTTTGTTAAGAGAAAACCGCCTTTTGTAGTGATAGTTCTTTTAGTAGTTTCCACTAATAATTCATCTGCCGTAAGTTTTGCTTTATCTTCTTCTATCTCTGCTATAACGCTATCGCTCAGCAGAAGTGTCCTATCAGCATCGCTATAGTGCCCTTTATGAGCAGATAAGAGCACCTTCTTAGATATATCTTCAGGTGTATCAGGTTTTGTATATATTACCGCAGAGGGCTTTACCAAATCGTATTCCCCTGTCCCAACAATACGTGCTTCCTCACCACTAAACTCGCCAGCTACTTCGTCACCATCAAAATGTGTATATGACCAATTCTTTATGGGTTGCTGTAACGGCACAGCATTATCACCTTGCCGTTCTACTTTTTTGCTTTCTAAAGCCGTCGGCTTTTCACCTTTATTTTTGCCAATAAACGGTAATAGTAACGGCACTACTATGAGTGATGCAATTACGATAAAGAACAATATCTTTGCGGTCTTCATTTATACTAGTCCAACGTCAAGTAAATCCTGAATATCTAACATACCTACAGCCATACCATTTTCATCTACTACAGGCAACTCATCAATCTTTTTATCACGTAATACAGCAAGTGCCTCAGTAGCAAGCTTTGTAGAAGATATTGTCTTCGGGGATTTAGTCATAACATTCCCTATAACCTCAGTAGCTATATCAGCATTTATCTTTCTTCTTAAGTCACCATCCGTAAATATACCAACAAGTTTACCATTCATATCTACCACATTAACAGCACCAGCTTTAGCCGTAGTTATCGCCAAGAGAGCTTCTTTTACGGTTACATTCTCACGAACTGCAGGGCTTCTATCACCAGTCCTCATTACTTCTTCTACTTTTAATAACTTAATCCCCAATTTGCCTCCAGGATGATAGAAGGCAAATTTTTCCGCATCAAAACCACGCTCTTTCAGAATTGTTAATGCAATAGCGTCACCAAGCGCAAGCATAGCGGTTGTGCTCGCTGACGGGGCAAGCCCCAGCGGACACGCCTCTTCAATATTACCAATAGCTAAAGTTACATCACCTATAGCACCGAGCGTAGATTTCTTATCAGAAGTAATAGATACTATACCCGCCCCTATTTTTTTGATATGGGGAATAAGACGCACTATTTCTTCCGTCTCCCCACTATTAGACAAAGTAACAACTATATCATCCTTAGTTACCCTCCCCAAATCACCGTGATATGCATCGGCTGGATGAAGATATAGCGAAGGAGTTCCAGTGCTTGCGAATGTCGCAGATAATTTCTGAGCTATTATACCTGCCTTCCCCATACCTGTTACTACAACTCGTCCTTTGCAATTGAGGAGCATAGTAATTACTTTCACGAAGTTTGAATCTATACGAGGTATAAGTGATAAGATTGCATCAGATTCTACCCTTAGAACGGTTTTTGCATATTCTGAATAAGTGTCACTCGTTTTGCTCATTTCAATCCTTTCACATACTTCAGCCATTCGTCCTCAATCTCCTTTATATTGAGTTTACCAAACGTTTCATTGTAGCATGCACCTATATCTTTCCCATCCCTTATTGCTTCAAAATATTTAGTTATTGGACTCTTATATTTCCCCCCTTGATATTGATAAAAGAAATGTACCATAGACCACGCTTGGGCATATTTATAAGGGGCATCAGGACCATAAAATTGTGCCTGACTTTCTTTCATTATATCATCAAACTTGTAATATCTTCCTTTCATAACCAACTGCTTGAGATTAGCTAGTCGTCCCTCTAATATCATAGCCGTCTGGGTAATCTTATCATTTTCTACTTTGGTAGCGCCAAAATACTCTGCTGCACCCTCATTATACCATTGTGGAGGACGCGGTGCTAAAAGATCTAAGAACTGATGGAACCCCTCATGGAATAGCACTTGCTCTGTCTTTGCAATATCTATATCCTCAAAAAGAAGCAATTCTTTATACATAGGTTGATAAAACCCGAGCGTATTCTCGATACGTTGGTCGATAATTAGTTCAGCATATGTAAAATAACCTTCTTTTGTATTAAATATTAACACCTTTGACTTGCGTTTTGGTTTTTCGGTGTAATTAAAGCTCTCTGTATAATATTTATAAATTGCCTCCAACTTCCTGGCATAGTTATCACATCTCTGCTGACTTATATCTGTCTTAACTATATAGTGTTCTGTAGTTTTAGTGTATGTTGTAGTCCATTGAGGGCCGTTTATAACATGTATAGCCCTCTTACGCATATTTTTTATCGTTGAATCATCTGGATCAAGCTTAGTAGCTATATTAAAATCGTAGATTGCCTTATCATAGACCTCTGAAACAAATTGCATATAACCTCGAGCCGCATACGCCTCAGCAAAGTCCGGCTTTATTTCTATTGCCTTCTCATAATCTCGTATTGCCTCTCTATACTTCATCTGGCTCATAAGAATATCACCTCTTATCTTATATGCGTCATAGAAATACGGAGATAGCTTTATAGCTTGTTCTACATCATCAAGAAACTGTTTCTGATTACCAATATATAAATAGCATATTGCACGCATAAAGAATGAGGCTGGGTATTCCATAGTAATTTTTATACATTCATCAAATGCCTGGATTGATTGTTGCAAAGTTGCAGGCGAGCGGTCTTTTAGAATATATTGCTTATATAAATCTTTGCCCTTCATATAGGCGGCAATTCCCTCCTGTGGTATAATCTCCTTATAGATGTCAAGCTCGGCGCTCACACTAAAATCAATTTCTTTCTTCTCCTTCTTTTTCGGAGCAAGATCATCAATAATGGCTCTACGAACCAAAACCTCTAACTCTGCAAATGACTTCTTTAACCAGTCAGGATTTACCTTTCCTTCGATGGCAAGGTTTTCAAACCGTAATACACCAGCAGAACCACCAAACATTATTCCACCACTTGTATAAGAAGAATCATTTCCAGACACCACCTCTACGTCATCCAAGTAGAGTTTTAGATTGCCGCCCTTTGCAATGATCTTAAGTTTATAGGGACGATTCGGCTGAACCTTGACTGAAGAAGATTTACCAATGATATCCTGGCCATCTTGGCCATTACGCTTAATTATCACATTACCATTTTGTGTATTTAGTCCAAAAATATAGCCCTTCCCCAACTGGGAGAAAAATGTATAGAACTGAACAGGCATAGTAGTAGAGATAGTCATTGTAGCATCTATCTCGATTTCATTCTCAAATACTGCGTCTTTAAGAGAGAATACAAAGTTGCTCTTACTTCCCAACTCTATTCCTCTATTATTTATACGAGATGTTACTCCCTGTGCCTGTGTCTTAAAATCTTTCAGATGGTCATCATCTGAGAAATCGTATGAGATACGCAACATATCAGCACCAACCGGCTTCGCCGTGCCTTGAAAGGACGCCTCATTAGCAATAAGCTTTGATAAGTCAGGAATCCTATCTGCCAAAGAAGGGTCCAACTTAGCTGCTAAATCAAACTCTGTTTTAGCATCTTTCCAGAATCGTCGAGATAGACAAAACTTACCAATCTCGTAACGTCCTTTCGCACCTAAATCCTTATAGAGAAGCCGAATCAGGGAAAGTGCACTCTGCTGGTTCAGTATATCCCAACCAAGTACTATTTCACCGGTGCCACCCCCTTCTCCATAAAACGAGACAGTAAATGTGTCTTCTGAGTATTTTAGTAACTGAACACCAATTAATTTGGTGCCGCCTTTCAGGGTAAGAGATAGTCGCTCTTTTTTCATCTTATCCTTTGCCGCGGCAAGTAGCTTTTCTCTTTCCTTAGCATCATCTTCAAGGGCAGATTTAGCTTCGTCCAGATGTTTTAGAGCCGTCTCTTTGAGATTCTTTCCCCACTCAGCAAGAGCAGCTTGGAACTTCTTCTTAGCATCTCCACTCGCCTTCCTATCATTAGCACCTTTCTCGTCCTGACAGTAGTAAGATGAGGATGTAAGAGCCAAAACAATAGACGACAGGGTTATCAGTAGCAGCCATTTTTTACTCTGATAATTTATCATACAATCTCACCAATGTGTGAAATCATACTCTACTATAAATATTAAGTCAACCATATAATTATTGCCTGTAAAGTAAGTTGGAACTGTTGTCGATAAATACTGTGCGACTGTAAATAATAGGAGTAATAGTATATGATTTCTAATATAGTTCTATTTCTCGAAAGATTGAATCTATCATATCCACAGACAGTCATAGGAAAAAATTTCTCTGATATAATAGCCCTCCTATCTATAATATTCGGTGGTGCGTTCTTATTATTTGGATGGAAACATAATAAATATTTCCTCGGCATTACAGGTATGCTAATAGGCGGTTGGTTAGGATTGCTACTGAAAAGTTACTTATCCCCGGATGGAAGGGTAATTACTTTTCTGTATGTAGCGGTCTGTGCATTTTTAGGGTTCATCATAACAGTATTTTTCAAGAGATTAACCGGTATCTTGCTTGGTGGCTTTCTTGCAGCTTGCGTTGCCACGGTCTTCTTCCCTGCATTATTTGAAGAAGGACATAGCACACATATTGCCCTCTCAGTTGCTTTCCTGTTCGGCGGCGGATTAGGTGCTATATTCCCGAGGTTTTTCTTTATAGTAAATTCATCGCTCATAGGAAGCACCTTTGTAACATACGGTGTAACGACAGCAATAGTAGGAAATTTCATACAAAGTGCGTCCCTGCATACTCGTGTCTTGATTATCACTCTCGTCTTCGTGCCTGTATTTATATTCGGTATTATATATCAACTCAGGACAACGTCAGAAGAGGACGAATCAGAAAGCCCATCAAAGGCAAGAACAGCATCTGCGAAGGCGTAAACATCCTAAAGCCAGTTCAAACCACTTGATAATGTAGCTCCGTATAATTTGCATTTAATTGCACACCTTTATAAAATGCAACTATGCGATTTTATGAAACAAGAACACCTTTTGAGGAGTATGAATTCTCAAACCGTTTGTCGACTGTTACGATAATCATAATAGCTAATATCGCCGTATTTGTATCACAATTCATATCTCAATATGCTGACATAAACACAGAAAACTATTTAGGATTAGTCCCAGCAAAGGCAGTTAGTAAACTCTGGCTGTGGCAATTCCTGACATATAATTTTCTGCATAGCACACTAAGTGTATTTCATATAATAATAAATATGTTGCTCCTCTTTATGTTTGGAAGAGAGATTGATATGGTTTGGGGAAGACGCAAGTTCCTTATCACATACCTTGCCTGTGGCATATACGGGGGGCTATGCTATTGCGTATATCAATACATTGCTGGTAGTGGAGCTATATTATATCCAGCTATAGGCGCCTCGGCTGCTGTTATGGGTATAATGGTCATCTTCGCTCTGATGTGGCCCAATACCACTATATTGTTCTTTTTCCTCATCCCGATGAAGGTAAAATACGCAGTTCTTCTATGTGTAGCAATAGATTTGTTCTATACAATGAGTAATCTACCCACACGTATAGCAAACGCCGCTCACTTAGGCGGTGCCGCCTGCGGCTACCTGATATACAAGTTAGAACCATTTGTAGATAGTATGATAGAGAATATGGAGAAGAAAAAGGCACGAGCACGTTTTCTAAAGGCATTCGAACTGCAAAAAGAGGTAGATAAAATATTAGAAAAAATAAACAAGGAGGGTATGCAAAGTTTGACAAACTACGAAAAAAACATACTCAAAAAGGCAAGCAAAGTCCTATCCGAGAAGGGAGCAGAACTGTAATATGCGTAAAGAGAAGTTTTCAATCTACAAGGTCGTAATCCTCTTCTTACCGTTTATGATAATATTCACAGCCCTCTATGCAGTAGCCGAAGGTCTATATAAGTCAAGAAAATTAGCAAGCGTTGGTTACGATGCAGTAACAAACGATACGCGTTATTTTAAGATATTTCGGCACAGAAACAGTAGCTACACCCACTCTTTAGAAGCAGACATAGATAACTTTGTAGAAATATTCTTCAATGAATACGAGAAACCGTTTTCCCTTACAAGGACTGATGAGCCAATATTAATAACATTGTTAAAAGACGATGCGGAATTTCAGCAGTATGCCAGCAAGGAGTTACGTCAAGACCTAACCTTCAATGGCGGCTTTTACAATAGCATAAAGTCAGATATAGCACTCATAATGACTAATCCTGTCGCTGATAAAAAGGGGCTCTTCCACGAGATAACACACGCCGTTCTTGACCGCTCTGCTCCAAAGGCAATGTGGAGTCCTTGGCTTAGCGAAGGACTTGCAACATATTTTGAAGAGAGTTCAATCGCCAGCAGAGAAAATTACAAGTTCGGCGGAAAAAAGGCAGAGTATTTTGCGTTCGTGAAAGACGCCCTTACACGGCAGAATGGCAATTTTCTCCCGCTTAAAAATATCATAAAATCACAACAGGAGCAGTTTACATCAGAAACTAACACTATATATTATGCAGAGGCACATACTTTAGTATACTTTTTACTCGAAGGCGCCGGCAGAAAATATAGGAACAGCTTCTCAAAATATTTCCTCGAAGAAAAAAAGCAGGGAGAATGTCCTCCCAACGTGTTTGAGATTGAAATAGGCAATATAGACGAAATAGAGAAAGAGTGGATAAAATTTATATTGACAGGAGAGTAGTAAAACTTATATATTCATCTTCTATACAGGTTAATAATTTCTAATAAGGAGGAACATATGGGTGCTGAAAAGTATGATGAACTGGCAAGGTTGGTAACGGAGGCAAAGACAGAATACGAGGAATTTGCAGGTGGGAAAAAGGTTGCCGCTATGCGCGCAAGAAAATCCCTTCAAGCAATAAAAAAGTTAGCACAAGAGTGCCGCATAGAAATCCAAACAATGAAGAAAGGCGAACCGAAACAACAATAAAAGCGGCGAGAAACTACTATTTTGTGCCTCTGATTGTTTATCAGATACCCCGTAAAAGCACAAAAGTATTTTTATAGGTGGGGCGAGAAAAATGACCAGAGATACCACCTAAACTCGAAGAATCGCACAAAATGAGTTAAAGTGCCTCATATTTTGGAAGCGGCACACTCGAATTAAGAACCTTTCCATCTTTTACCTCAAGCAATCTCTCACAATTCTGTAGCGCACTTGCACGATGTGAAATAACAACTATTGTGCTATCTTTCAGTTCGTCAAATACATTATCCAATACCCGCCTTTCTGTATCTATATCGAGTGATGAGGTCGCCTCATCTAAAATCAGCACCTTCGGCTTTCGAAGAAGGGCTCGTGCTATGCACAATAACTGCCGCTCACCAGCTGACAGAGAAAGCCCCCTTTCACCAACGATGGTATCAAGACATTTAGGAAATCTATCTCTCAAACTATCACCAAAGATAGTTGAAACAACCTTGCTTACCACTCCTTCACTCTCATCAAAACCACCAAACAAAAGATTGTTCCTTATAGTATCACAGAACAAAAAATCATCCTGTAAAACCATTGTTAATGCAGTTCGCAAAGAAGACAATGTAAAACGCCTTACGTCATTTCCGCCAATTATTACACTGCCGCTCTTCGGGTCATAAAACCGCACCATCAACTTCGCTATTGTAGATTTACCTGCCCCCGTTTCGCCAACTAAACCAACCCGAGCACCATAACCGACCTTAAAACTAACATTATCAAGAACTGTCTTCCCTCCATAATCAAAACTAACATCTCGAAATTCTATCCCACCCTCAAAATCATAGACATCTAATTTCAAGTTGCCATCTGCAACCTCCGTCTTCTCATCCAAGATCTCTAATATCCTTTTCCCTGATATTGTTACCTTCTGTAAAATATGATTAGAATATGTAACGGCTGTCAGAGGGGAATATAAATAAGCAAGATACGATATAAAACTTACCAACTCCCCTCCCGTCAATCCCTCACTACCCGAATAAAGCCCACCGAAAAGTAGAACCATCAGTGTTCCCGAACTCATTATAAAACCCATTAGAGGAAGATAGCGAGAGATGATACCTGCAATCCTTACTTTTATATCATATATCTCTCCACCCTTCTTGTCGAAGCGACTCTCTTC
>MHYJ01000071.1:22739-24187 GCA_001828445.1 Planctomycetes bacterium RBG_16_43_13 | reverse complement strand
AACAATTTTATGACCCTTACACCGGAAAAACTCTCATACAGGAATGAGTGTAACTCATCATCTTTCTCCTTCATATTTGCATATAGATTCTTGATTGGCTTTATGAAGAATAACATTGCCAGATATAGAAAAGGCACAGGCAGTAAAGCCAGTAACGCTAATTTCCAGTTTATCCAAAGCATCATACATAGAATTCCCGCAAACGTAAGCGGTGCTATGAATAAAGCCCCCAGCCCAGCGTTAAACATCTCCTCTACAATTTTACTTTCTTCTATAACGCGTGAAACGAGCGTCCCCGCCTGTTTCTTATCATAGAAAGAAATCGATAGCCCCTGCAAATGGCTAAATATTCTGCTTCTTATCTCAAAAACCAACCTCTCACCAAGTTTCTTCAGTTTTATATCCTTTAGATAAGTAAAATACAGCAGAGCAAGTTCCACCAATAGTATAATCACAATAAATCCGAGTAGTTCTGTAGTCCTCTCGCTCAATGAGATGGTGGCATTCAGGATTACCCTGTCAAATATCATCCCTATGACAAGAGGCGGAATAACGGGAAGTGCGGAGACGATTACAACCATTATAGAAATGGCTAACAGCTCCGTCTTGTGCGGCTTCAAGAATATAGACAACCTCCGCAAGGTAGAAAAGACGCTACTATACGGCTCACACACGTTTGGATGGGTTTCTTCGCTACTCATAATTATTAACTTACCATCATACATACTTGAGAGTGGCTTATCAAAATATAAAATATTATGGCAGTATAGCCGATATATTCTATAATAGCATCTATGAAGACCGCCGACCTGTTGATAGTAAACGCATCAGAGTTAGTAGTCCTTTACGGTAGCAAATCACCCCGACGCGGTAGAGAGATGTCTGAACTTGGCGTCATAAATGACGGCGCCTTAGCAATCCGCAATGGAAAAATATCCGCTGTCGGTGTAACCTCTGCTATAAAGAAAGAATTCAAGACATCTAAAACCATAGACGCAAAAGGAAAGGTAGTAACGCCCGGCTTGATAGATGCGCATACCCATCTCATCTTCGCCGGCTCGCGTGAGAAGGAATTCGAGCTTCGTATAAAAGGCACATCATACTTAGACATAGCGAAGGCAGGCGGTGGAATAAATGCTACTGTGGAAAAAGTTAGGAAGACATCTAAAAAAGAACTCAAAGCAATTGCCAAAAGACGCCTCGCAGAAATGCTGAAACTCGGCACAACTACAGCAGAAGTGAAAAGCGGCTACGGGCTGAACCTTGATGATGAAATCAAATGCCTCGAGATAGTGAAAGAGTTAAATAAAGAACAGCCAATTACCATCGTCCCTACATTTATGGGCGCCCACGATGTCCCACCAGAGTTCAAAAATCGGACAGGCGAATATGTGAACTTCATCTGCGATAAAGTCATACCAATCGTAGCTAAGAAAAAACTCGCTAAG
>MHYJ01000071.1:21791-22731 GCA_001828445.1 Planctomycetes bacterium RBG_16_43_13 | reverse complement strand
TATCTTCTGCGAAGATGTTGTATTCGATATCGCAGAGTCAAGGCAGGTTCTAACAACCGCAAAAAAGTTCGGCTTAATCCCTAAAATACACGCCGACGAATTTAAGCCAATAGGTGGAACTGAACTCGCAGTAGAATTAGAGGCATCATCCGCAGAGCATCTCTTGAATATAACAGATAGAGGTATATTGGCTCTTAAAAACTCCAGCACAATCGCCGTCCTGATGCCCGCTACTGCCTTCTTCCTCGGCGGTAAATACGCCCCCGCCCGCAGGTTGATGGAGGAGAACATCCCCGTTGCAATAGCGAGCGATTTTAATCCCGGCTCATCTATGACCTACAATATGCAACTTGTTATGACCATCGCCTGCACTCAGATGAAGATGTTGCCTTCAGAAGCACTCACAGCCGCAACCATAAACGCCGCTCACTCGCTACTCGTCGGAGATAAGATTGGCTCGCTTGAACCAGGCAAGGCGGCTGATATAGTTATATGGGATGCTCCCAGCTACAGATACATTTCATATCACTTCGGCGAAAACCACGTCTGGGCGGTGATAAAGAATGGGAAGCGCGTTGTTTAGCTTGCCATACTATCAGCTAAAATAATCGTCTTCTGCGGCGTAACCTCCATAAAGCCGCCACTCGTCTTGAAATCCTGCCCCCCCTTGTCCTTCTTTACCTCTATCCGCCCTTTTTCGAGGGTGCAGAGAAGCGGTGCGTGCCCAGAGAGGACTCCTAAATACCCCTCATACGCAGGAACTACGAGCGAAACTATCTCATCAGAGAAAACGAGCCGCTCAGGCGTTACTATCTCTAAACGGAATGTCTTCGCCACTTATTATTCTCCTCCTAAAAAATCCAGCATCTCAACCTAATTTCTTGCCCCTCTTTTTCTCTCTATATCTCCTGTCGCTCTCCTTCTCGCGGGCATATCTCTC
>MHYJ01000071.1:16053-21774 GCA_001828445.1 Planctomycetes bacterium RBG_16_43_13 | reverse complement strand
TCCGTTCCCGAAGCGACACACCATTAGGACCTAATTCCCGCTTTGGCACTTTTACTGTTACATCACTGCTATTCTTACTCTTTATAGTTATAGGACAGTAATCTTTATTTTTAGCGACTACGACGTTGCACCATAGATGGATATTCGCCTTGCTAATATCCGATATCCTGACTGCATCTACACCACACTTCCATTTATAGACGCCGATTTCTCTTATACTAAATGTTTCAAAGCAACCGCCCTGACGAATTGCCTCTCTGCTCAAGGAACGCATCGCCATAAATTCCTCTGCCTTCTTGCGATAGAAATTCTTGAAATATGAGATACTGCCGCTTCGCCTTGCATCTTTATGCAGTTGTATAACCTTGATAACCATATCCTCTGCGATTTGTATGCCCCCGTATTTCAGCTTGAGTAAGACGCAGACGGCTCGCTGGTTATACTTCTCAGGAATAGATGGAACAAAGATAAGCCCCTCGATGCAGTTACCCACCACGTCTGCCCAGATAATCTCAGGGGTATGAAAAATCTTACGGAGCGCAGCCCAATCATCAAGTAGAAAACGGGGTATAGTCCAGCCAACAGTATCCGCAAGGACATTCCCACCCATAAATTGCACCTGAGGTTCTGTAAACCTGATAGTGCTACGGTCTCCCCTTATGCCCTCTTCGTATTTTTTATAGAAAACAGGAAGGAGTTTAGACATTTTCATTATGATATCTTTGACGCGGTCCCATCGAGACAATAGCGGTTTCCGTTGAGAGACATATCGCCTGCCGACATATCCTCCCCTAACAGGATATACTACGGCAACGTTTACCCCCTCTTTCTTTAACCGCTCGTAAAGCCAGCCCGGATGTTTCTCTTTTGCCATAGCGTTAGTTTCTCTTATCGTCTTTCCACATACCAAATATTAAAAAAGTTATTCCAACAATCCCAGTTATAAGAAAAGCTATGGCAAGTGCTATTCTGTCTTCTCCGCCATGCCGTAAACCAATAGCCGTCACTGCCGCCAGAATTAAGATTGCCCCTGTAATCTTCCACATACCTTATTCCTCCTTTCTAAAAATCTCCCAACCACTCTACTACCCTATCTTCTTCGCCTTCTCGACTGCATCCTCTATCCCGCCGACCATATAGAACGCCTGCTCGGGGAGTTTGTCATATCTGCCTTCGATTATCTCCTTGAACCCGCGCACGCTCTCCTTCAACGGGACGTATTTGCCGGGAATCCCCGTAAATTGTTCCGCTACGTGGAATGGTTGCGACAGGAAACGCTGTATCCTTCTCGCACGGGCGACGGTCAACTTGTCCTCTTCCGATAATTCCTCCATTCCTAAGATTGCGATTATATCCTGTAAATCGGAGTATCTCTGCAATATCCTCTGCACCTCTCGTGCGGTCTGATAATGCTCCTTACCTATAATCCTCTCGTCGAGGAGGCGGCTCGTCGAACGTAACGGGTCAACCGCGGGATAGATGCCGAGCTCTGCTATTCGCCGCTCCAGAACCGTAGTCGCATCCAAGTGCGTGAACGTAGTCGCAGGTGCAGGGTCGGTTATATCGTCCGCAGGGACGTATATCGCCTGCACGGATGTGATTGAACCCCTCTTCGTCGAGGTAATCCTCTCCTGCAGAGCCGCCATCTCCTGTGCCAGTGTCGGCTGATAGCCCACTGCCGATGGCATCCTGCCCAGAAGCGCCGACACCTCCGAGCCCGCCTGCACGAATCTAAATATGTTGTCAATGAAAAGCAGAACGTCCTGCCCTTCTACATCTCTAAAATATTCGGCGAATGTAACACCGCTCAATCCCACTCGGAGCCGCGCCCCAGGCGGCTCATTCATCTGCCCGAAGACAAGCGTCGTCTTGGAGAGAACACCCGAATGTTTCATCTCAAGCCAGAGGTCGTTACCCTCGCGGGTTCGCTCACCTACGCCTGCGAAAACGGAAAATCCGCCGTGCTCCATCGCTATATTTCTGATGAGCTCCTGCACTAAAACGGTTTTTCCCACACCCGCCCCGCCGAATAATCCGACCTTGCCACCCTTCGAATACGGCGCCAAGAGGTCAACGACCTTCAAGCCCGTCTCGAAGACCTGCGGCGTCGTCTCGAGGTCCTCAAGTTTCGGCGTCGGACGGTGAATCGGATAATAGTCCGCCGCATCTATAGGTCCCAAATTATCGATTGGTCTGCCGAACAGGTCAATCAACCGCCCCAATGTCCCTCGCCCGACGGGAACCTTTATCGGCTCGCCTGTATCAATAACGTCCGTCCCGCGCATAAGCCCGTCCGTAGATGCGAGCGACACCGAGCGGACTGTGTTATTGCCCAAATGCTGTGCCACCTCGAGAGTGATGTTCAGATTTTTTGATGCGTCCTCGATTTTGAGGGCGGTATAGATTTGAGGGAGATGCTCACTCTCGAATGAAACGTCAACTACAGGACCGATGACCTGAACTACCTTGCCGAGGTTTTGCTTTGCATTTACCATTTTCGTTTTTCTCCTTATAAATTACAAATGGATTCAAATAACGGTTTCATTAAGCTATGACAGAAAAACATAGTTATTAAAAATGATATAAACAGCATAATTTTTGCCTGTGTATCTGTAACTCTAAATATGTCTTCCCAATTCGTGTCCCTAATTACTATTTTTCTAATTATAGGAATAAGTAGAGGAGACACACCTAACACAATAAGTATAATTGGTAATAATGGGAATATATATACTGCGGTCTTGGTTAACACCGAATACTGTGTTCCTCTCACATCTTTCAAAACTTCTAATGCAGGAGATAATACAGAATATATAAAGTGCCATTCCCACAACAGCATAACCCAAAGCAGTATAAGTGTTATTATTGCTTTGGCCTTATATTTCTTCATTTCAACGTCTCCTTTCCTACCTCCTAATTCCTATTTTTTATATTTCTCTTTAATTCATCAATCCTTGTCTGTAGCTCGCCCTTTAGGTCAGGATTTATTCTTATCGCTATCGCCCAGTCGGTTATCGCACCTTCATAATCACTAAGCCAACATTTCGCATTTCCCCGATAGTTGTGTGCCATTGCATTTTGTGGATTTAGCTCTATTGTCTTATCTAAATCAGAAATTACTCCCTTGTAATCACCAAGGTTATATTTCGCAAAGGCACGACTATTATACGCCCTTGCGTCCCCAGAACCCAGCTCAATTGCCCTATCACAGTCAAGTATGGCACCTTTACAGTCGCCAAGTTGGCTCTTTATAATTGCTCTATCGACATATGTCTTTCCACGTTTTGGTTCGAGCTCTATAGCAATATCGCTATCGGCTATAGCATCTTTTAATTTACCAGCCAAGCCATACAGAAGCGCCCGTGCGGCATACGCCCCTGCATCCTTAGGATTCAATTCTATAGCCCTGCCGCAATCAGATATAGCACCATCAATGTATCCCGCCATTTCCCTTGCTATAGCACGATTGACGTATGCCTCGGCAAGTTTTGGATTTGCCTCTATAATTTTGTCATAGTCGGCTAAGGCACCCTTATAGTCACCTATACAGAGCTTCATAGCAGCGGCATTGAAATCCGCCTTAGTCCGTTCATGTATAACCATAGTTATCTCCTACTTCCTATTTCTTACGAACTGTAAATCCTATCTTCTCTCTCCGCTCCTCCTGCTTAGGTTCAGAGAGTTGTTTCATAACGTCGAATATACTTTTTATCCGCTTGTCGTGTTCTCCATATAGCACCTCTAATATACCGACCCTTCTCGCCAAATCCTTGTTGCTTAAAATAAACCGTCTTATCTTAACAAATGCCCGCATAATCTG
Source organism: Planctomycetes bacterium RBG_16_43_13 (assembly GCA_001828445.1). Next base: position 17,954 of record MHYJ01000071.1, on the reverse strand, counting down.
GATATTGACAGATATAGCTTTTTTGCTATTTAATACGCTGGATAGCATTGCTACGCCCTGCTCTGTAAAGGCATATGGAGTAGCCCGACGAAGCCCACCCCAACTTGAAATCACAAATTGTGATTTCAAGTTTTCGAATTCGTTCTTACTCAATTGAAACATAAAATCGACAGGGAATCGCTCAATATTTCTTTTAACAGCTTGGATTAGAGCGCGAGGTTCTACTCCATAAAGCTCTGCGAGTTGTGTGCTTAACATAACCTTCTCATCTCTTATTATAAATATCCTCCTCTCAATTACTTCATACGGGATTAAATCTACCATATTCCCCCTAACTTGAAATCACAAATTGTGACCTCAAGATTTCAAATTCTTTTTTCCTTAATTGTGCGGTATCACATTTTGTGATACCAGCCACTCTCTCTATCTTTGAATTTTGCATTTCAATTTTTATATTTTATCTTTAATCTTTTAATTTACTTCAACGCCTCCGCCCCGCCTACTATGTCGAGCAATTCCTTCGTTATCCCTGCCTGCCGCGCCTTGTTATATGTAAGCGTCAAACTGTCAATGAGTTCCTCTGCATTGTCCGTAGCATTCTTCATCGAATTCATCCGTGCGGCGTGCTCGCTCGACATCGACTCAAGAAGTATCCTGTGGAACGTCGTCTCCACATATCGCGGGATGAGCCGCTCTAAAATCTTCTCAGGCGCGGGCTCAAATATATATTCAGTGGTGAATTTTTTCGCAACACCAGCAGATTCAACGGTCGCCTCTATAGGCAAAAATTTCACACGTCTCGGCTCGAACTTGAGTGCGTTCACGTAATGCGTATAAAGTATATGAACCTCATCTACTGCACCCTGCTCGAATTGCTTGACGATGGATTTCGTTATCTTCTGAATCTCCGCAAACAGCACCTCAGTCGGCAGACCTGTATAAGCGGCGGAGATGTCGAAATTATGTCTTCGGAAATAGTCGGCTGATTTTTTGCCGATGGCGATAATTTTCGTATTCGCACCCGCCCCGTTAGAAAAGCCCTCCAATTGCGAATTCTTTCTAACGGGGCCCGCTGATTGCCTCTCAGCCAAGAAATTAGTTACATTGCGAATCATATTGGCGTTAAAGGCGCCGCAGAGACCCTTCTCCGCCATAATTACTACAAGCCCGATGGTCTTAATATTTTCGTGAGGTGTGAAGAGAGGGTGCTTTAATTCGGCGACCTGCGAGGTCAAGCCGTCCAGGAGTTCGCGTATCTTCCCCGCATACGGGCGCAACTGCATCAGCCGCTCCTGAACTTTTTTCAGCTTCGCCGCAGAGACCATCTGCATCGCACGGGTAATCTTCTTGATATTACCGACCGAGCGAATCTTACGACGGATGACTCTTATCGATTGAACAGCAGGCATAAATTTTCACCTTTTAATTTCATTTTTGCCTTTTGACTTTTTATTTTTTACTTCCCCTAAATATTCCTCCGGCGTCTCGGGGCTGAGGTGGTATCCCACCTTTTTATATTCCTCTCGCATCGCCGGCGGAACAAACTTATTCATCATATAGGACATATCTCCCCAATTCGCTTTCATCTCTATATCAGCAGGACAGTTATACTTAATAATCGGAGACCTGCTGTGATAGATGGTATGCCCTTCTTCATTCACAGTAGGCGGCGGATAACTCGACTCGTCCGGCTCGGGCTGGTAAAACTCCTTATGTTTTTTATCATACGTCCAGCCAAATTCTTTTATGTCATACTTGACGTCGTCATTCGCATCCTCCGCCCTGATGAGGTCGAGTGAGAAACCATATGGCAAAATTTTGGTAAATGCCGCCACTGCCTCCAAATATTTAGCGGGAGGAATATTATCTGCGACTAAAACAATATTCGCCTGAAGCGGATT
>MHYJ01000071.1:14119-15736 GCA_001828445.1 Planctomycetes bacterium RBG_16_43_13 | reverse complement strand
AATCTTATGACGTTCGGCATCCCGATTTATCGGGACATTTTTAATTTTGATTTTTTATTTCCCTCGTAATCACTTTCCTCCTAATTCTTCTATTTCTTCTTCTGAGACGCCGAGGATGCGGAGGGCTTCTGCGGGAGGATATCCAAAATCGCTCCCCAAGCCATGAACAACAACTACCCCTTTTATGTTTTCTACTATCTCCTTCGGAACCAAATCTTTCTCTCCTAATCCTACAAGGATTATCCCTGCACTCCCACGAATCTCCGCATTTTCATCCTTGAGTAACTCCTTCATACTCTGTATCGACTCCTCTTTAGTCAAGAGGCGAGAGAGTTCAATAAGTGCATATCTGCGAACATCGGTATCTTCGTCTTTGAGTAATTCCTTTATATCTCGTACTGCTTCATCCTTTGTCAGGAGTTCGGAGAGTGCCCTAACTACGTATCTGCGAACATCAGTATTGTCATCCTTTAGTAGTTTCCTAATATGCGGTATTGCTTGGGGTATCTTATTCCACCAGCCGTGCTGTCCGTCTTTATCATAAAATATAGTCCCATTGCTTGCAATAATGCAAATTTCCACCTTCTGTGCGGTATCCAATCCCTTCCCACCGTCTAAAAGTATCTCTCCTATCACACCCGCTATATCGTCATCCGTTGCGTCGTGCAGGGGCTCCCTGTTCTCGTTCGCCTCCGTTACCTTTCTAAGCACCCGTAGTCGCTTAACTGCATCATCATTTGCCAGCTCCCTATATATGGTAGGATACCACTTCAGCAGTTCATCCGAGAACTTTATCCGCTCACGGATAGGAATTGCATTCAGGATTATTTTCGTTCGCCACTCGACCTCGGCGTTTTTACCCTTCACTGCTATAAGCGTTTCTTGTAAATACGGCTCAGCGGGTTTGCCTATGAGTATGAGTTCGTTCGTGGCGCCCTCACGAACGGCGGGCTTATTGTCGTCAAGTTGTTTTATGAGGAGTTGGATTCTTGCTTCGAGTTTAGGGTTTAGGATATTGAAGTTTGGCGCTTGGGATTTATTTGGAACTTGGGATTTGGGGTTTAGGATTTTGGTAGAGGGATTTTCCGTCTGTGTAGCACAGCCAATAATTAGTAATAGCGTAAATACTACAGACAGTTCTCTAATCTTCATTTCTCCTAACTCCTATTTCCCAAATTCTCGTTTATATTCCTCAATCGCCGAGCGCAGGTGTTTCTCCGTGTCGTCGTCTAACTTTTTCGTTGAGCGAATCTTCTCGCCTATGCCGGGATATTTGTCCGACATAAATTTGTGGAAGCCGTCCTCGAAACGTCTCACATCCTCTGTGGATATGTCGTCGAGGTATCCTTGCGTGCCTGCGAAAACTATCATCACCTGCTCCTCGACGGGCATCGGGACGAATTGTCCCTGTTTTAGAATTTCGACGAGCCGTTCGCCGCGGGTGAGTTGATCGCGGGTTGCTTTATCGAGTTCGGAGGCGAACTGTGCAAATGCGGCGAGCTCGCGGTATTGAGCCAAGTCGAGTCGGAGTTTGCCTGCAACCTTTTTCATAGCGGAGATTTGTGCCGAGCCGCCGACGCGCGAGACGGAGATGCCGACATTGATGGCGGGTCTGAC
>MHYJ01000071.1:3514-14090 GCA_001828445.1 Planctomycetes bacterium RBG_16_43_13 | reverse complement strand
AAATCTGACCATCCGTTATCGAAATCACGTTAGTCGGGATATATGCGGAGACGTCGCCGAGCTGGGTTTCGATAATCGGGATGGATGTGAGCGAGCCGCCGCCCAAATCGTCCGACAACTTTGCAGAACGTTCGAGCAGGCGCGAGTGGAGATTGAAAATGTCGCCGGGGTATGCCTCTCTGCCGGGCGGACGACGCAAAAGTAGCGAAAGTTGGCGATAAGCCCAAGCGTGTTTCGAGAGGTCATCGTAACAGATGAATGCGTGTTTTTTATTGTCGCAGAACTCCTCGCCCATCGAGGTGCCGGCATAGGGGGCAATATATTGCAGTGGCGCCGGGTCGCTCGCGCTCGCTGCAACGACAATAGTGTAGTCCATCGCGCCGTATTTCTGAAGCGTGTCAACGACAGATGCAATAGTCGACGCCTTCTGCCCTATCGCCACGTAGATACAATAAACATCCTGCCCCTTCTGATTTATGATAGTATCCAGCACAAGCGCCGTCTTCCCCGTCTGCCTATCACCAAGAATGAGTTCACGCTGTCCTCTCCCAATCGGTATCATAGAGTCAATAGCTTTCCAACCGGTTGATAAAGATTCTTTTACTGGCTGCCTTTGCACAACATTTTTTGCGGGCATCTCAATTGGGCGGAACTTATTAGATGCAATAGGCCCCTTACCATCAAGCGGCTGACCGAGAGGATTAACCACCCTGCCGAGCAGTGCCTCACCAACAGGGACTTGGACAATCCTACCAGTGCATTTTGCAGTATCGCCTTCCTTGATACTACGGTCGTCGCCAAGGATGACGCAACCTACGCTGTCTTCCTCAAGATTGAGAGCCATTCCATAAACACCACCTGGGAATTCTACTAATTCTGCAGACATAACATTCTCGAGCCCATAGATGCGGGCAATACCGTCGCCGACCTGTATAACTGTACCAACGCTCTCCATTGCCAGCTTGTCATCAAACTGACGGAGTTCTTTCTGGATTATTGAACTGATTTCCTCTGGTTTAATTAGCATATATATTCTCCTCTATATGATATTATGCCGTCATACCCAATAAATGTTCCCGTAATCTTTTTAATCTGCTTACAACACTTCCATCAAGGATACCATCTCCTATCCTTATAACCATACCACCTTTGAGAGAACGGTCCTGCTTTATATCCACTGCTATCTTTTTGCCAATCATCTTATTAAGTTTTTCGTATAATGTGCCCCTTTGATTTTCGCTCATAGGGGCAAATGTTTTAACATCCACTCTAACCACGCCCTTCGATACATCCGCAAGGCGGTCGAAGGCATCAGCTATATGAGGAAGGAATCGAAGTCGATTTTTGTCTACCAATAGCTCGAGGAAGATGACGAGAACCTGCTCAAACTTGCCACCAAAGAGTTTACCGATTATGTCTTTCTTCTGCTGTTTTGAGATACGAGGGTGCATAAATACCATCCGCATATCGGCATCCCTTGAATACACATCCTTAAGGGCGAGTAGCTGTGCCTCAACGTTCTCCACCCCCCCTGCCTTATCTGCAACAGCGAGGAGGGCGGAGGCATATCTCTTTGCGAGGGTCTTCTCTATCATCTATGCCTTGTCTCCTCTATCTCTGTAAGGAACTTGTCGACGAGCTTGCTATTTGTTTTTTCATCCATAGATGTATCTAATAACTTCTCAGCGACTTTAAGGGAGAGATTTATAACCTCGTTACGCAGTTCGAGGATTGCCTTCTCTTTTTCGCGCCCTATTTCATCCTTTGCCTTTTTTAGTTCCTTCTGCGCCTGTGCCTGTGCCTGTGTAACAATCTCGTTCTTGGCGGATATGCCCTCCTTTACCGCCTCTTGAATCTTCGCATACGCCTCTTTCTCAATCTCGGCAATCTTCTGCTGGTATTCCTTTGTAAGTCGCTCGACTTCTTGCTTGTCTTTTTCTATCTTATCAAACGTGTTCTTAATCTCCTCGCTTCGCGACTGCATATGCTCGGCAATACGAGTAAATAAGAACTTCTTCAATATCCAGAAGAGTAGAAGGAAGGCAACAATCTGGACAACGACAACCTTGGGGTTAATTCCAAGCTGATTTAGAATATCCATTTTTTACTCCTACTACATAGGGACAGTAAATGTAAACTTACCAAGTAGCAAGAAGCATATTAGAAGCATATATATGACAAGGGTTTCAATAAGAGCCAGACCTATAATCATAGCTCCCTGAATCCTACCGCCTGCCTCTGGCTGGCGTGCCATTGCCTCGACCGCCGCCGCTATAGCCCTTGACTGACCAAACGCACCACCAAAAACTGCTATAGCCAAACCTAACCCTATTGCAACAGCCAGAAAAATCTTTACGTTGTCAGGAGCTTGTTCTGTTTTCTCTTCCGATGCCTTTATTTCTTCCTCTGATACACCTAGTCGCTTAAGTGCAACTGCAGCACTGCGACGAACAACTGCATCGTTATCCTTTAGTAATTTCATAAGTTCTGGTATAGCTTCCTTCGCACCAGCACTACCAAGCTCATTTGCTGCACTAGCGCGAACAGACCATTCCTTATCCCTTAGCTTTTCGATAAGCTCTTTAGCCTTGCCACCATCTTGAGCAAAAACAGATAATACAAACAGTGCTATCATTACTACACATAACGAAGTAATTTTCATGTTCTTCATTGTCTTTCCTCCTAAAATTAGTTTGATAAATGTAACATACTGAAAACCACACATAGATACTAATGCTCTAATTTATGTTTATCACCTCCTTCGTGTCCTCCTTCGTGGGTAGTCATAAACCCAATATATATAGAAGAGAGGGATGTGAAAATGAACGCCTGCAAAAAACTCGTAAATACTGCGAATAGTAACATTGGAAAGTGCAGTGGTATCCATCCACCCATAGTCATCAGATTTTCTATTACATTATCTTCTCCAAATATATTGCCATATAAACGTAGAGACAAGGATACGGGCTTGGCAAGTTCTCCAACTATATGAACCACGAACATCAGAGGGGCAAGCCACAATATATCACCTGCAAAGTGCTTCAGGTAGCCAACTATGCCATTATGCCTCACTGCATACATTTGAACAACTATAAACGTCGTCAAACCAAGTGCAAGCGTAGTGCTAAGCGTCATCGTCGGCGACCTGAAAAGCGGTATAAGCCCGAGCATATTCATACAGAAAATGTAGACGAATAGAGTCCCAAGATATGGCAAATATTTACTGCCATCCGGACCAACCATACCTGTTATCAACTTATTTAGCGCCTCTACGACTATTTCAAAGAAATTTTGTAAGCCGTGCGGCACCTTATCACGTCTGCGGATAGTAATAAATGTAAGAATAATCAAAACAGTTACTATAACGATAGAAAACATTATCGCCTCAAACCAATATTGACCTAAGTGATTTTGCTCCGTATCAAAACCAAAGAATCTACCCAGTTCGGTGTCTTTTATTTTCTTATAAAGCCCAGTAAACAGCGTCCCCGGTGGACCGTGCTCTGTATGTTCTTCAACAAACATAATATAAAAACCTATTCCTGAGAGTTATTAGAATTAGACATAAACCTAATCACACTCAGAGCCATAACGATCAAAAAAGTTATAAACATCCCACTTACGATAGCTACCGTATCAAGCAACTGATTCACAAGAACAAAATATAGCGAGCCGGCTATAATAATATATTTACCGAACGTAACCAAAAGTATTATTCTCTTATTTCCTGTGAGCTGGAAGCCCTTCGTCTTCCTTAACACCCAATGCCACGATAAAAAAGGCAGCAAACTTATTACATAGCCGACCGCCACGCCGAGCGATATATCAATTCGCTGCCAAATAATATGCGATACGGCTATAGCAACACTACATACCACAAGAGAACCTATATAAAGCCATTTCAATAAGGGTTCGTCTATCATAAACACAACTACTTTGTATACCTTTTTATAATTCTAAACATCTCTATAAAACCAGCTATACTTCCTAAACAGACAAACACTACCATAAGCCACGGGGCTGAATTAAGTTCCTTGTCAAGGAGCGCACCTACAAAGTATCCCACTACTATACATCCTACTAAAACGCTTCCTACAGCAAATAGTCCTAATGTTGGTCCCCAAAAATTACCGCTACTACCCATAGAATAAACGAGGGAAATTCTATATATTTATAATTAGGTGTCAAGATTTATGTTGTGCTATAATCTAAAAGATAAAAATGTGGACAACTCACTAACTAATCTGCTGTTCCATCCTCTCTGGTGCATTTATACCAAGCAGCTCGAGACCATTCTTTATCACTATCTGAACAGCCCTGATAGTATAGAGCCGCATAGACCGTATCTTCTCATCTTCGCACAGGACTCTTAACTGTTTGTCTTTATCACCTTTTTGGTAATATGACTGTAGAGTCCAAGCTAACTGATAAAGGTATCTTGTCATACGCTCCGTATCAAGATTCTCTGCCGCACTTCTGACTATATAAGGAAACTTTAACAACTCTCTTGCTAATGTAATCTCCTCTGCACCAAAAGCTGGTGGTGGCTTAATTCCCTCCTCTATTAGTCCATCTTCTCTGCCCTTCCTGAATATACTTGATATCCGTGCATACGCATACTGAATATAATATACCGGGTTCTCCATTGACTGCTTTTTCGCTACATCAATATCAAAATCGAGGTGGCTATCCGTCTTACGCATAGCGAAAAAGTAACGTGCGGCATCGCATCCCACCTCGTCTAAGAGTTCTCGAAGCGTTACATAGGTAGCGGCGCGTTTGGACATTTTCACTTCTTCGCCACCACGCAGAAGGCGGCAGTGTTGGACAATGAGAACCGTAAAATTGCCGCGATTATCGCAACCGAGCATCTTGAGAGCCGATTGCATAGTACCTACATGTGCATGGTGGTCAGGCCCCCATAAATCAATTACCTGCTTGAAACCGCGTTCGAACTTATCCTTGTGATATGCGATATCAGGTGTCCTATAGGTGTATGTCCTATCGCTCTTTATAAGCACCCTATCCTGCTGGTCGCCAAAGGCGGTGGTCTTTAACCAGAATGCCTTCTCTTTCTCATAAATAAGGTTTACCTGCTTAAGATATTCTACTACCTCTTCTACCTTCCCACTTTTTTCTAATGTATTCTGACTATAGTAATTATCAAATGTTACTCTAAAATCAGTTAAATCCTTTTTTATACACCCCAATATTGTCTCCACACCAATATTACTAAACTTAGTTACAGCATCCTCATTGGGAATATTTATATATTTATCTCCTTCACTATCTTTTATATCTTTTGCGATATCTCCAATATACTCGCCGTGGTATCCCTCCTCAGGAAATGGATATGTCTTCCCAAAGAGTTCACTATATTTAGTATATATGGACTTACCTAAATTATTCACCTGATTACCACAATCGTTAAGATAAAACTCTCTTGTAACATCATATCCAACAAATTTAATGATACGAGCCAATGTGTCGCCTACCGCCGCCTGTCTCCCGTGTGCAACTGTTAGTGGTCCTGTAGGGTTTGCAGATACAAATTCTATATTTACCCTTTCTCCTTTACCTATGTTTGATTGCCCAAAAGAACCGTCTTTCCTATATATTTCCTCGAGCAACTCTACATAGAATCCATCTGCTATATAAAAATTTAAATAGCCATTCCCTGCCACTTTTACTCCGTCCAGATACCTAAATCTCTCTGTATCCATAAACGGAGCTAACACCTTAGCAAGTTCGTTAGCCACATCAAGAGATCTCTTTTTTAGTTCTTTTGACAACTTGAAGGCAATATTAGACGTTATATCGCCAAACTTCGAATCCGTAGTAAAGTCAAGATAGGAACCACCCCTGTCAACCTGTATTTTATAGGATGATGTAACTACGTCAAGGAGGTCATTCTGCCACTTATATAAAATGTCTTCCACAACTATTTAGATTTCTTTACAGTTGTCTTCCTACCGTTACGATTTGTCTTAAATTGCCATCTCACGCTCTTCGCATCACCCCACAACATCTCTATACTGTAGAACTGTCTAAGTTCCGGCGTAAATATGTGAACCACCACATCACCAAAATCCCGCAGAACCCAGTTAGCACTGCTAAACCCATCTGAACCAAGCTTTCTGATACCTTTCTCTTTTAGAACAATCTCAATCTCATCTGCTATCGCCTTTGACTGCCGCTCGTTTCTCGCAGTGCATAACACAAAGAAATCCGTTATAAAGGTAAGTTTATGGACATCAAGTATAGCAACATCCTCTCCCTTTTTCTCATCACATACTTTAGCACAGGTCATAGCTATCCGGCGTGACTCCGTCGTGGCTGTTTTATTTTGCCTTTTCATTATCTATTGATTAGCAATATTGGGATATGAATAACAGAAAATATAGAGTATGTCAAGCGAGAATACCACTAACTATGTTACAGGAAAAATAGCAACGTAGTAATTATAAATATTGGGATAAGTATCACTACCGACCACAACATATAGCCGAAGAACGATGGCATCTTTATCCCCGATTTCTCCGCTATGGATTTCACCATAAAGTTTGGCCCATTACCTATGTATGTATTAGCACCCATAAATATGGCACCGCAAGATATCGCTATCAATAGCGACCCACCAAATGGGTCATCTGCCAGCAGATTCAAATGCGATGCATCTGTCTTAACCAGTCCGCTCGCTAAGGCAGTAAACGTCAAATACGTAGGGGCATTATCGAGAAAACCCGATAGAGCACCAGTCGCCCAGAAAAATTGCCATGGCTTCTCAACGCCCAATTCCCCTCCCCTCGCATTCAGTATCAGCAGAGCTGGCACCATCGTAACAAATATACCTGCAAATAATACAGCCACTTCTACAATCGGAGCAAAGTCAAAATCGTGCGCCTTTCTATACTCCCTCGGCGTAAGCCACAGCGACAGGATTGTCATAAAAATCATAGCACCTTCCTGCACACCATACGGGGCTTTAAAATGCCCACTCAAGAATATCGCAACTAATACGCCAAACAAAAACAGGAAATTCATCTTCCCATATATACGCATCATCCTTTTGGGCTGAACTTCCTCCACGAGCGGCTCGTGTGTCGCAAGTTCCTCTTTATTAAACCAATACTGGTCGAGGAGATTAAATATCACAAGGAGAACTGCTGTAACAAACATCCACTGCGGTAGCAGAATAAGAGTCCACTCGAAACGCACTCCACGCAGGAAACCAAGAAATAGAGGTGGATCGCCCAATGGTGTAAGACATCCCCCTATATTACTGACAATGAATATGAAAAACACAACTATATGGGCTTTATGGCAACGCTTTTCATTCGCCTTTATAAGAGGCCTTATTAGGAGCATAGATGCCCCAGTCGTGCCAATAAAACTCGCCAATATCGCCCCTACGAAGAGGAATGCAGTATTCACGAGAGGTGTCCCTGCAAAGGCACCCTTCAAATGTATACCACCAGAGATAATAAAAAGGGACGCCAGCAAAATTATAAACGAGAAATACTCCGTAGCGGTGTGAACGAGCAGGTGGTAGTCATTCGCAATCAGAAATAGCAATATAGGCAACGCACAGATGGAACTTATGATTGCCTTATTTCTATTCCGCTCCCACCAATGAGGGACAGCAAGAGGCAAAACCGCTATCGCAAGGAGCAATAACGCAAAGGGGACTATACTGTATAATGGCAATTCCTTCCCCAACTCTAAATCAGACATAAAAAGTGAAAGAACTATATCAGAGAACATATATAACGGTCAAGGTAAAACGTGAATACCCCTCCAAATAGAGAATATAAATAGTGTAAAACTTGCTTAAATCTGGTTTAGGTTTTGAACATATTTGGGAAAAATAACCACTACAAGCTACTTGACAAATGAGACGTTATAAGATAGATTTAATACTGTGAAGGGGATGAAGGAGGGAATGTGACTAAACAGGTATACACCATCTCTGATGCAGCGGCTGAGGCAGGGGTTTCTATAGATGAGATAAAGGATGCTATAAATGGCGGTATCCTACCGGCTGAACTATCGCAGAACGTGGGGGATTTCATAATAAAGCAGGCGGATCTGATCGCCTACATTCGCCTTGTTAAAGGCAAAGAACCCAGCTCAGAGACCAATCTAAAAAGAGTTCTCATAATAGATGATGAATTCAACTTCGCAAACCTTATGAAGCTTGAACTTGAAAGGGGTAAACAGATAGAGGCGAAGACAGCTACATACGGAAAGGATGGCTTGCTACTCGCTAAAAGGTTCAAGCCCGATATAGTCCTCATCGACTTTATGCTACCCGATATAACAGGCGATAAGGTCCTCGAGGAATTGAGGAGTATGCAACAATCCAAAAATGTAAAAGTGCTCGTATATTCAGCACACACGGAGGAGGCGGTAAGGCAGGTCCCAAACCTCGAACAGCGATTAAGTGAACTCGGCGCCGACGAATTCATAAGCAAGTCAAGCGGTATGAAGCCACTGGTGGCAAAAATATATAAAGACCTCGGACTGGAAATGAATGTAACTAAGAAATAGCCATTACTCTATTATATAGTGTGGCCCTATCGCCTCTCGTCGTGACAGTATTGCTTTAATAAGAATAACAGAGAACTTTAGAGCATTAGTCAGCGAGAAATACAATCTACTATCTTGAGCATCTTTTATCTTAGCATTTTCAATGAGGTTATTGATTGACTCTAATATCAATAGGGAATTAACACATTTCTTTCTAGATCTTATCACAAGGGCACAGTCGAAAATTACATCCTTAATATCTCGTATAGCCACCCGCAAATCCGATATTGACAGTCCATTATTACAATCTATAGGTGGCAACTCATACCTAAAGGGGTTACCATCATTAATGGTACGACTGCTTTTTTCTGCCGCATATAAGCCCGCCCTTGCACCAAAGACCTGCGTTGCTGAGAGCATATTACCACCAATCCTGTCAGCACCGTGCATACCTGTTGCCGCCTCACCACAGGCGTAGAGTCCATCTACAGATGTCTCGCACCTCTCGTTAATTACTATCCCTCTGTTAAAAGCATGGGCAAATGGGGCAATCTCGAACATTTTGACATCCACATTTACGCTCACAGCAGATGACTTATAAGCATCCTCAACTGCGACATCTATCCATTTAGAGGAATCCCGCGTGCTAAATAGGAAATGGGTCGCTCTATGCGCAAAGGCAATGTTTAACTCATCTTCACTAATATATTTGTCGAATATACTATCTCCCTTCGCATCTCTAAATACAGGACTTTTGCGAAACAGGTCTATTGGGAAAAAGCCCATATAATCAGGCCTAAATGTGCCAAGCATAATCTGGAAGAACTCTATGTTCCTAATCCTCGCACCCACTTCTACAGCAAGGACGTAGGAATCGCCGACCTGCTCTGGATGTGTAAGTGTATTCTTGAATACTCCTGCTCCACCACCTGCAGCAATTATTACCGCCTTGGCATATATCTCAACCACCTCGCCTGCTTTGCCTATACCAAGCGCACCATAAATTCTATTATCTGTAACGAATAGTTTTACAATCTGTAACTGCTCATATAACTTGCCCCCCATTCTATTAACATTATTAATAAGACAAGATGCAAAATCACCTACATTCTCTATAATAGCCGCTCGAGGCACCTTGCTAAAACAACCCGGCTCTCTTATAATCTCGCCATCCCTTTTAGCAAGCCCTACACCAAACGTGAGCAAATCTTCTAATCTCTTAGGTGCCTCTGAAGCCAATATCTCGGCAAGGTTATAGTCCGCCTCTCCGAGTCCAACATTTAAAATATCCTGAATATGCCTATCTACAGTATCAATGCCTATACCAGAAGATGCCTGAATACCTCTTGTGGGGCTTGAAGGATAGAAGGTGGCACCACTCCTGCCTACCTTACCTTTGCAAACTATTAGAACATCTACATTTTTCTTACGTGTCTCTATAGCAGCTCGCAGACCGGCGGCACCAGCGCCTATGATTAGAACATCTGTATGTATTCTCTCGATTGATGGTGACGGAGCCATCTATTACATCAGATAGAATTGGGCTTAGGATTAGTTGGTAGAGGGATATACGCTCACCCTACTGCCCGACTCAAACTTTACTACACCGTCTGCCTTTGCAAAAAGAGTGAAGTCCCTGCCTTTAGCAACATTGACTCCGGGTATAAACTTCGCACCGCGTTGCCTGATAATGATAGAGCCGGCAGTTACCGTCTCACCGGCAAACGCCTTCACGCCAAGACGTTGGGAGTTACTATCCCTGCCGTTCTTCGAAGACCCACCACCTTTTTTATGAGCCATATATGCCTCGCTAAAATTAGAGCATCATTATAAAGATAATATTCACAAAGTCAAGCTAATTCTTATTTCCCCAACATCTTTTTTAGACGTATCTCCTGCTCCTTTTCTTTAGGAGTGCCTCTGATGAATTTGCGCCCTGCCTCGAAGTATTCTTTTGCCTTCACCTTATCTCCTTTACCCAGATACATAAGCGATAGGAAGTAATGCGGTTTCCACGAGACGGGGTCATACCGCAACGCCTTCTCTC
>MHYJ01000071.1:724-3268 GCA_001828445.1 Planctomycetes bacterium RBG_16_43_13 | reverse complement strand
GGCATTTACGTCTTCATAGAGCTTTATTACCTCACTTAGCCAATATATAGCACCGTTACTATTCTTTTTATGAGCATAAGAGAGTCCCAAATTCACATACGGCACTAACCAACTCCTATCGAGTTCTATCGCCTTCTTCGCCTCTACGATTGCATCATCATATCGACCTGTTTTATAGTAATGATATGCAAGACCGCTGTGGACGCGTGATTTATTCGGCGATTTTGATACTGTATCCTTCCATAAAGTTTCATCATCTTTCCATACCTTATTTCGCTCTACAACCGCTATGGAAAATAATACACACATTATCAGCGTAATTGCATAGGGTATTACCTTGTTACTCTTTATTTTTAGGAATACCATCTCCAGATATATGGCTACAAATATCGCAAACCCAAAGAGGGGGAGATAATTCCTATATTCCACCATAATCTCCTGTCGGGGCATAATGCTTGTCGGTGCGTGTGTAAGAAACATCCATAGCAGTGCAAACGATGCCAAACGGTTTCTATTGAATAACCAGAAAAGTAGAAATATTAAAAGTAGTATAATAGATACTGAAAACAGCGTCTGGATATTTAGAAAATCATCTGTCCACCTTACGTCGTGGTCAACATTCAGGAAAGACGGTAAGGGTAGTAAGGCAATGCCTAAATATTCTACCGCTACATTTGCTTGGGCAACCAGATTTATAAAGATATGTTTGAGTGGGTCTACGTGGCTTATCTGCTTTACAGCGCTCTCGAAGATACCCATACTGCTCGCAATAATCGTAACAACTATTACAAGTAGCAGGAATAATGGGAACCATCGCAGAAACCATTTTATATTAGCCGAGATAAAGTATACATAATACAAAATTAGCATCAGCGGTAATGTAATACTAACCTCTTTCGAAAATATACAAAGCGTCAACGAAAATAGGCATCCCGCCCAGCATAGGGCAGTTCTGATTATGCCTATTTTTTTGGAATTGAGCGGAAATGACAGTGAAAATAAGAGTATGCTCAATATATAAAAGGTAGTGCATATAATAATGGTGCGCTGGACTATGTAATTAATCGGTTCTGTGTTTAATGGGTGCAGTGCAAATATAAGTGGCGTAGCGAATAATATGTATTTGCTATCGCTGTCTATTCTTCTAAGCGTTACTAACGTTAAGAAATATATCAGGAATGCGTTTATTATATGAAACGCTATATTTACTACGTGATAATATCTAACATCAAATCCGCCGAGTGCATAGTTTATATAAAATGTGATAACGACGACCCGACGCATACCTGCACTCCACGCATCATCGAAACTCCTTACATTACTACTCTCTTTTATGTTACTAAGGTCATCAAAGTGAAAGCCATTATCTAAAGAGTTGGAATATATAAGGGTAGTCCAGATGGCTATTACTGCCAAAAATATGATGTGAAGTTTAATGCTTACCTTCATCACTTTTAATGGTTTTCTCTCTCAGTTCCCTTAGCTTGTTTAGTGCATCAATAGGGGTAATATTATTTACATCAATGCTTATAATATCTTTATGAAGTTGATCAGCACTATTAGAAGTAGGACGAGAGAAAAGGGCTATCTGTTTTTTATCTTTTGTAGTTTCCTTACGTTCGAAGCGAGGCATATCCTCGCTATTTAATGTCATACTCTCCAAATTAGCTAATATTTCCTTAGCCCTTTTTACAACATCTCCTGGGATACCGGCGAGTCGAGCCACGTATATTCCATAACTCTTATCAGCACCACCTTCTTCTATCTTGTGCAAAAATATTATGCTATCTCCCCACTCCTTGACAGCCACTCTGAGATTTTTAATTCCCTTAAGAACCATACCTAACTCCGTAAGCTCGTGATAGTGGGTGGCAAACAGCGTCCGTGCCTTAATATTACTGTGCAGGAATTCTGTTACTGCCCATGCTATCGAGACACCGTCAAAGGTGCTTGTTCCCCTACCAATCTCATCCAATATTATCAAACTACGTTCGGTAGCATTATTCAATATATTCGCCGTCTCATTCATCTCAACCATAAATGTGCTGGCGCCTTTAGCTAATTCATCGGATGCACCAATTCTTGTAAATATTTTATCTACGATGCCTATCCTTGCTTCCTTTGCTGGGACGAAACTTCCCATCTGTGCGAGTAGTGTAATAAGGGCAACCTGCCTTATATAGGTCGACTTACCAGCCATATTAGGACCTGTTATCATTAGTATTCTATCTAAATCATTTAGTTTCGTATCATTAGGAATAAACTTTCCACTAAGGACTTTATCAAGTACAGGGTGACGTCCATCTATAATTTCTATATCAAGAGAATTATCTACTACGGGGTTTATATAGTTATTCTCCTGTGCTATCTGGGCAAGGGATGCCAATGCATCCAACTCTGCGATAGCAGCTGCCGTCTTCTGTAATTTAGGTATCTCGACAGTTACTCTATCTCGTATCTTCAGGAATAATTCATACTCCAGTTCCTTTATCCTATCCTGAGAATTTAGAACTTGAGTTTCATAATCTTTTAGCTCTGATGTAA
>MHYJ01000071.1:0-641 GCA_001828445.1 Planctomycetes bacterium RBG_16_43_13 | reverse complement strand
TAATATCCAAAGACCCTATTAAACCCAATCTTTAATGACTGAATACCTGTCCTTTTAATTTCCTCTATTTGAAATCTGGCAAGCCAATCTTTGCCACCTGTAGCTATAGTCCTTACCTTATCCAATTCTTCATCAAATCCATTTTTTATGATACCGCCTTCGGTAATAAGGTGAGGTGGCTCGTCTATAAGGGATATAGATAAAAACCCTCCAATCTCGCTGTGGCTATCTATATTCCCACATATATCGGATAAGATAGGGACATCTACCCCTTGCAATTTCTCCTTTAACGCAGGCAATAAAACTAAGCTATTACGTAACGCCACTAAATCACGGGCATTTGCCCTTCCAGAGCCGATTTTAGCGGTTATTCGTTCTATATCGCATATCTTCTTAAATAATGCTCGAATATCTTCACGCAAGAATACATCACCTACGAGATACCCTACACCCTCCTGCCTATATTTTATACCTTCTACTTTATTTAGAGGTGCTAAAACCCACTCTCGTAATAGCCGTGTCCCCATAGGTGTAACAGTCCTATCTATCACACCAAACAAAGAATTATCCTCTTTTCCATCTCCAACTACAGTTGTTAACTCAAGAGATGAAAAAGTGTGCCTATCCATAAGCAGAGTCCC
>MHYJ01000070.1:13937-18832 GCA_001828445.1 Planctomycetes bacterium RBG_16_43_13 | reverse complement strand
GGCAGGTTGCAACAACTACCGCAGAGTAGAACGCCCATCTTATTGCGTATCTTACACCATTTATAAGATTCAGATAACTACATATTCTATTTAAGCGAGCAAACATATCATTGCTACTGTCTATAGATGCCATATCTCTTGCCATTTTTTGTTATCTTGTATCAATCGGCCAGCTTCTTCTCTAACTCAGTAATAGCATTTTTTTCTCCCTCATTAGGTGCCCTTATTATTATCTTGATTGGCGTTCCTGGAGGCGGGAGAACTGAATAGTTAGCAGGAATTCCTATATGGTCATCTGCCTCAGGAAGCGGGTTATCGAGAAGCGCCGTTCTATCCCTTATAGTAGTTATTATTGACTTCGACATATCTGCGGCAAAGACGGACCTGACCACCTTTTTAGTATCAGGGTCAATCTGCTCCTCAAAATATGAGCCAGTGTATGTAAAGCCAACCCTTGGCATAGCGGTTTCACGCTTTCTATCTATAACAAGGTCTTCTGCCCTGTGTGTTACCACCTTACCGTTTTTATCTTTCCACTGCACGAATACGAGTGCCCTGTCGCCCTGCTTTTTATCTGTGCCTCCTAATTTTTCTGGGAGGGGACCCTTTTTCAAGCGACAGTATAACATTAAGGCATACTGTAACTTATGCACGTTGTCACAATAAAGTTTTAATACGGTTTCATAATCCTTCCCGCTCCCTTCTACACAGGCAAAAAATTCCATCTCACCGTAGTTATTTAGAACTACTCCCGGTATGACAATCCTCCTCACTCCATTTGTCTGCATTATCCATCCCCCACCGCTACCCAGTGAGACATAACCCGACTGTCCTTTTACCTTTTCCTCGTCTGGCTCCTCTCCCATAGCAACAGGCAGGACTATAAGCTTGGGGTCTGGCTTCAACTCCTGCTGGTTTACAACTCTGGCAGGCGGTCTGTAATCATCTGTATTATCCTGTTGATGAGGATTCCTATCATCTGTATTAGTTAGTTGTGTATTTGAATGTTTATCATCCTTCGTTTCTGAGGACTGTTTAGATGTATGGTTAACGGATATGGGGCTATCCTTAAACCTCGCATATAACATACCCACAGCGATTGTAGCCACTATAAGCAAGATAAAAATTGTTACAAGAGTTCTCGTATTCATACTAACCCCTAAAAAAATAACAGCAAATTATATGCCGCTTCATTATATCTAAAAGAGATACAATATGCAATATCAACAGTGTATTGGAGTATATATTTTATACAGGCAAGTTTATATATGGTCAGTTATTAGTTATTATGAGAAAAATACTATCTCTTGGGACGCGGGTTCATCTCTTTCTTCGCCTGCTCAATAATTGGCTTTAGAGCCGTTTTTAGAGATGGTTTAATCCTAATAGCCATCTCCCAATCCGCTATAGCGCCTTTGTAGTCACGCGGCGTAAGTTTATACTTACAAGTGCCACGATTCTGGTAGACCTTCTCCCTATCATCTTTTTGACCTAATTCTATTGCCTTGTCGTAGTCAGCAATTGCGGACTTGTAGTCGCGCTTGGCTTCTTTTACTCTACCACGGCTAACATACGCCTTTGCATATTTAGGGTTTATCTCTATCGCCTTGTTGCTATCAGCAATAGAGCCGCTATAGTCGTTGAGTTGAAACTTGGCGCTAGCCCTATTATAATACGCTTCGAGGTGTTTGGGATTGATTTTGAGTGCACTGTCATACTCAGCTATCTCACCTTTGTAATCACCGAGCATACCCTTCGCAATACCCCTGAATAGATATGCGTTTACATAATTGGGGTCAAGCTTTGTTACTCTGTCATAATCTTCTATAGCCATCTTATATGCACCTAAGTTCAGCTTGGCGGTTGCATTACGAAAATAATTCTCTACAACCACCTCGTCTGCGGACAGTAGATTCTCCAGAGATTTTGCAACTGCACTTTTTGCTACCTTGCTTGCTTCACCTTGTTCAGGCGACTTCTTTTCCACAGGTGATGGCTTTAGCCCATCCGGCTTTTTTTCAGGTGGAGGATTCTCCTTTACAACAGTATCTGGCGGAGGTGTTTTCTTCTCGGCAGGAGTATTACCGTTATTAGATGAAACTGGAGAAGAAGGAGGCGGTTCAGATGCCTTCTTATAAGATGGGTCTATAGCAACCGCCTTATCAAAATCTACCTTTGCGCCATCTTCGTCCCCAAGCTTATTTTTTGCACTGCCTCGTTCTATATATGCAGGTGCATAATCGGAGGCGAGTTTTATCGTGCTATCAAAATCTGCTATAGCACTCTCGTAATCAGAGAGTCCTGCTTTGGCACATCCTCTCTGAAAATATGCCAATACATTTTTATCATCCATATTGATTGCTTTATTCAGTAATCCTATAGCTTCTTCATAATGCCCACCACGAATCTTCATTATGGCAAGACGTGTAAGAGAATTGGAATCTTCAGGTCCTGCCTGGGCGTAGATAGTAACTATCGAACATAAAACCAAAACAAGAGACGTTATAATAGTTCTCATATCCAATCTTATAAGAATATACGCATTATAATACCTTTTTGTTGCCCATCCGACAACCATTTTTGCCTACGTTATGAATATAGACGTATATGTTGACGAAAATGTTGCCATTTTACTTGACAGTATTAGTAAAAAGTGGTTTAAGTGATGAACTCTCCATTAGTTTCAAGAGGAAAGAGAATGATTATAGTAACCGGCGGTGCTGGGTTTATAGGAAGTGCATTCATATGGAAATTAAACACTGCCGGCATTGATGATATAATCGTAGTTGACGAAATAGACCATTCAGAAAAGCGACGGAACATAACAAATCTAAAGTTTCGAGATTATATAGACAAAGATAAGTTTCTACAACAGATAGAAAACCAAAAATTACCATATAAGGTTGATACAGTTATACATATGGGTGCTTGCACCTCCACAACAGAGCAGAATGCGGCATACCTTATGCAGAATAATTACTTGTATACGCGAACACTTGCAGAGTGGACTATACAAAATAATGTACATCTAATATACGCCAGCAGCGCCGCCACATACGGCGATGGTTCATACGGTTATTCAGACGACTATGAAACAACACTCAAACTACAACCGCTAAATATGTATGGGCACTCAAAACATCTCTTCGACCTCTGGGCATTACGAACAAAAACAATAAATAAAATTGTCGGCATAAAATTCTTTAACGTATTTGGGCCAAATGAATATCACAAAGGAGCTATGGCAAGTGTTGTATTCAAGGCATATCAGCAAATTAACAATACGGGTAAGGTGCGTCTTTTTAAATCCTACAAAGATAACTATAAAGATGGTGAGCAATGCAGGGACTTTATATATGTAAAGGATTGCGTAGAAGTGATGTGGTGGTTGATGCAGAATAAAAAAGTAACGGGTTTATTTAATCTTGGCACTGGCAAGGCAAGAAGATGGAATGACCTCGCAAACGCCGTCTTCTCAGCTATGGACATCAAACCATCAATAGAATATATAGAAATGCCAGAAACAATCAGAGGCAGTTACCAGTATTTTACAGAAGCAAAAATGGAAAAACTTCGTTCTGTTGGATGTAATACAGAATTTCATACGCTCGAAGGTGCAGTAATGGACTATATTACAAGCTACCTAAAAAAGCAAAATCCATACCTCCAATCTCTTGACAAATAGAACAAGTAAATATAAAATTGGCATTTATTAGAAAGGAGACAATGGGCAATGAGAAAAAGGAAACAAGATTATCTGAAAGATGTGGTTCAGCATATCGATATTACTAAGCATAACGTAGTCCCTCTGGTAGAGGCAATGGGTGCCACAGCATTTCAAGCCCGCAATCTATATCGCGCCTCCACAATATATGATAGGATGCTTTCAGACAAGGATTGCACCATAATACTCACTTTGGCAGGTTCGCTCATTAGCGCCGGTTTAAAAAAGATTGTATATGACTTGCTGAAAAATAATATGGTGGATGCAATAGTATCAACCGGCGCGAATATAGTTGACCAGGATTTCTTCGAGGCGCTCGGTTTCAAGCACTACCTTGGAACGCCATTCGTGGACGACCAAGAGCTACGCAGATTCAGAGTTGACCGAATCTATGATACGTTTATAGATGAAGACGAACTCGGTATTTGTGATAACACAGTAGCAAAGATTGCCGATTCATTAGAACCACGCCCCTATTCATCCCGTGAATTTATACGAGAGATGGGGAAATATCTCGTGTCAAACGCAAAAGTAAGCGATTCTATTGTGCTTATAGCATATGAGAAAAGCATACCTATCTTCGTCCCAGCGTTTTCAGATTGCAGTGCAGGGTTTGGATTACTCTACCATCAGTGGTATAAATCGGATAACCACGTTTCTATAGATTCTGCCAAAGATTTTGTCGAATTAACCAGGATAAAGCTTGCATCTAAAGAAACCAGCATCTTGATGATAGGCGGCGGCGTGCCTAAAAACTTTACCCAAGATGTTACAGTAGCAATGGAGATGTTAGGATACGAGGCACGGATGCACAAGTATGCAGTTCAGATTACTGTCGCTGATGAAAGAGACGGGGGACTTTCTGGCTCAACATTAAAAGAAGCGTGTTCTTGGGGTAAAGTAGATACGAGTTACGAGCAGATGGTCTTCGGCGAGGCAACAATACTATTCCCACTTCTCGCAGGATATGCATATCATAAGAAAAACTGGAAGGGGCGCAAAGAATTTAGGTTTAATGATATGCTTGATGAGGTTACTGCTGAAAAACTTGCAGTAAAGTAGCCGATATTCCTTATAACTCTTCTACTAAGGAAAAACTTTTCCTTGCAATAAATACCCTTGAATATATAATCTTTCCAATTATCTAATTAGGGAATAGGAGGAATAGTGG
>MHYJ01000070.1:10654-13925 GCA_001828445.1 Planctomycetes bacterium RBG_16_43_13 | reverse complement strand
CCAAGTGCAAAAACTATACACGTCATAAAGAGGTTCAAAAGAAAGGGTTCTACCCATATTTCAAGCCGATAGAATCAGGTGCTGGGGCAGAGGTGATAATTGATGGTAAAAAGATGATAATGATTGGCTCCAATAACTATCTCGGTCTAACTCAACATCCAAAGGTAAAAGAAGCGGCAAAGAAGGCAATAGATAGATATGGCTCATCTTGCACGGGGTCACGTTTCCTAAACGGGACACTCGATATGCACGAAGAACTGGAATACCGCCTCGCCAAATTTATGAATAAAGAAAAGACACTTGTCTTCTCCACTGGCTTCCAGACAAACTTAGGCACCATCTCCACACTCGTATCCAAAGATGACTACATATTGAGCGACAGAATGAATCACGCCTCTATAGTCGATGGATGTCGTCTATCCTTCGGTACTACAATGAAATATCGCCACAACGATATGCGTCATCTTGAGAGTATACTAATGTCCATTGACAATGGTGCTGGCTTACTCATAGTAACAGATGGTGTCTTCAGTATGGAAGGCGATGTGGCAAATATACCAGAGATAGTTCAGCTGAAGAAAAAGTATAATGCGCGCCTTATGGTAGATGACGCACACGGCATAGGAGTAATGGGCAAAAAAGGCGCCGGCACTGCTGAGCATTTCGGATTAGATAGGGATGTCGATTTGGTTATGGGAACATTCTCAAAATCCTTTGCATCACTTGGAGGATTTATAGCAGGAAGCGAAGCCGCTATAGATTACATAAAACATCACGCACGGACACTAATTTTTAGCGCCAGTATGCCTCCGTCAAATGTAGCCGCCGTCCTCGCCGCACTCGATATAATCGA
This sequence comes from Planctomycetes bacterium RBG_16_43_13, assembly GCA_001828445.1. The sequence continues at coordinate 13,072 of MHYJ01000070.1, read as the reverse complement.
GAGAGAACCTGAACGCAGGAAACGCCTCTGGGCTATCACATATAAGATGCACAAGAGTTTCAAAGATATGGGCTTCAATATCGGGAATACACAAACCCCAATAATTCCCCTAATAATAGGCGAAGTGGAAAAGACATTTATGTTCTGGAAGATGCTCTTCGAGGCAGGTATATTTGTGAACCCAATCATCAGCCCTGCCGTCCCGTCTGACCAGTCGCTCCTCCGAACAAGTTATATGGCAACTCACACAGATAGAACCCTTGATAGAGTGTTGGTTGTATTCGAGAAAATAGGAAAAAAATTACGAGTAATTTAGATGTCCGTAGATATCTCCGCAATACGCACTAATAAAGACCTCGACCGCTTTATAAAACTCCCGTGGCAAATTTACAAAGGCGACAAAAATTGGGTTCCACCCTTAATCTCTGAAGAGAGGAAACTACTCGATAGAGGTATTCACCCATTCCATAAACACGCAGAAGTAGAGTATTTTCTGGCAGTCAAAGACGGGAAACTTGTCGGCAGAATCGCCCCCATCGTTAACCATAGACACAATGAATTTCATAATGAGCGGACTGGATTCTTCGGCTTCTTCGAGTGCGTAAACGACCAAACTGTCGCAAAAACTCTCCTTGATACCGCGGAGCAATGGCTCAAAAGCAAAAATATGGGAGTTGTTCGTGGTCCCTGCAATTTTTCCACTAATGAGACGTGCGGGCTTCTCGTCGAGGGCTTCCAGTGGCAACCATTCATAATGATGACCTATAATCCTGCATACTACATAGACCTAATCACTTCTGCCGGCTACCAGAAGGCGATGGACCTCCTCGCCTATTTCATATTGGCTAAGGAACTAATAAACGAAAAATTCAAGCGGGTAGCAGAAAAGATAACAGTTCGAGAGGCAATAAAAATAAGGGAGATAAACATCCGCAACTTTGACAAAGAATTAGAAACAATAAAATATATCTATAACAATGCCTGGAGCAAGAACTGGGGCTTCATCCCTATGACCGACGAGGAGTTCTACTTCGGGGCGAAGGATATGAAGTCAATCCTCCTGCCAGAATTCGAATACATAGCAGAGGTCAATGGTGAGCCGGCGGGCTTTGCACTTGCACTGCCTGACATAAACCACATACTAAAAAAGATAAACGGCCGCCTCTTCCCCTTCGGCTGGCTCTACTTCCCGCTTATGAAGCGAAAGATACCAGTCCTGCGAGTCGTAGCACTCGGCATAGTCCACAAGTTTCAGTATATGGGTATAGGCACGCTCTTCTATCTAAAGCTGATAGAGGAGGCGATGAAACGCGGTTATAAGGGTGCCGAACTCTCGTGGGTGCTGGAGACGAATGAGCAGATGAATAAACCCATCCGCGATATGGGCGGCAAGCCGTATAAGGTGTACAGGATTTATGAGAAAGAATTGTAGTAAGAGAAAAAACTACTCGTTATCTACTTTTAACTCCGCCTCTGCATCCGAACCATAGCCAATGAGTTCGACTGTAACGCCCTCCCGCTCCATCCTTACAAATCCACCGTATGTGCGACCGCCGATGTTATTCCAGAATGGGACGCCGCGATTGAGCCAACTCGCTTGTGAGGTTGTAGTGCCATCCTTATAAGTGAGAGTAGTTGTAACTTTCGTGCAATAGAATTTGCCCGCTGGGACATCTACTACCTCAAACTCCTCTTTCATATCCAATTTTGGCTTCACCGCCTCACTGGCTGGAGAGGACTCCTTTTGCTCGACTTTTTTTCCTACCTCACCCGGCTTACCTAAATAAAGCCCTCTCACATTGCCCTCTGCATCCACCTTAAATTTGAATATGGTTGAATTCTCACCATCAGTAGCTGTGCTTTCGACCCAATAAGAGCCGTCATCCTCTTTACCAACGACTGCCTTCTTCACAAACTTTCCATCCTTGCCACCTGGACGCGTAATACTATACTTCGTCCACTGCCCTACATCCAAACTGGTGGTGTTCCTCGACCAGTGTCCAGCTAATTGGCTTACCATCTCGGTCGTGAATGTCTTCTCCGATGCCCGTTGCCCTGTGCCACAACTAATAAGTGTTACAAGAAATGTTGCTAGTAATAACTTTTTCATAAATTACCTCCAAAAATTATAGCAAGATTATACTATATAACAAGACATATTGTCAAAATTATTATGCTTCTATCTCCTCACCCCGTTAGAAATTTATGAAGTTAGAAAGCCCGCCTTTCCCAAAATACCTCACTTCTCTTTAGAGGGGTAATTTCTAACGGGGCTCATATTTAGAACAAGGAGTCGCATCTCGGTCATCTCCTCTATTGCATATTTCACGCCCTCTCGACCAAACCCCGAATCCTTCGTCCCACCATAAGGCATCTGGTCAACTCTAAAGGTCGGCACCTCATTTATCATAACGCCGC
>MHYJ01000070.1:10448-10547 GCA_001828445.1 Planctomycetes bacterium RBG_16_43_13 | reverse complement strand
ACACTTTATCGCATCATCAAAATCATCATACTCATAAATGCAAACGACAGGTCCAAAGACCTCTTGGCAGTGAACCTTCATATCCCTTTTCACATTAGT
>MHYJ01000070.1:7075-10250 GCA_001828445.1 Planctomycetes bacterium RBG_16_43_13 | reverse complement strand
TCTTTGATATTTTTGTGCAGATAAATTCTTTGTATGGAGATGCAGGTCTGGCCTGAGTAGCCGAATGAGCCGTGTATGGAACGGCTGACCGCATAGTCCAGATTATCAATATCGCTGTGAATGATAAGTGCGGCATTCCCTCCCAATTCCAACATTACCCTCTTTTTGCCCGAAATTTCTTTCAGGTGCCAGCCGACCTCTGAACTCCCAGTAAATGTAAGTAGCTTGAAGCGATTGTCTCTCGCTAAATCCTCTCCTAATTTCGAGTCGCAGGGTGTTATATTTACCATACCTTCTGGAATACCTGCCTCTAATAACACCTCGCCTAACATAAGTGCCGTTATCGGTGTAGTGCTTGATGGCTTTAGCACGATTGTATTGGATGACGCTATCGCTGGCGCTAATTTGTGTGCGACTAAATTCAGCGGAAAATTAAATGGAGTAATCCCGATTATCGCTCCGATAGGAAATCTCCTTGTCATCCCTGTTACATTCTCCGTAGTATGCAAGGTGTCAAGCGGAATAACCTCTCCACCTATCCGCTTCGCCTCCTCCGCCGCTATGGAGAATGTGTTTATCGCCCTATCGACCTCACCCCTTGCGTTGCGGATTGTCTTGCCCGCCTCGAGTGAGATGGTGCGGGCGAATTGCTCCTTCTTCTCGGAGGTGATTCTGGAGACATTCCCCAATATTTGAGACCGCTTGAGAGACGAGAGCGTTCTTACTTTATCGAACGACTTACCCGCTGTCTCTACTGCCTGCTGTAGTTCCTTCTTCCCTGCCTTTGCAACGACAGACACGACCGAGTTGTCGAATGGATTTCTAACCTCGAGAACTTCTCTCGTATCTACCCACTTACCACCAATCAGGAGTTTGTAGTGCGGTTGCATATTTCGAAATATTAAGAGATATATACTTTTATTGCAACTACAAAATATTTACTTCCCATCTCTATGCTTCTTCTCCCTCTCCTCCATCCTCTTCTTTATCTCTTTCTCGTAGCCGATATCTTTCGGGTGGTAATACTTTTTGCCTCGCAGGTTCTCGGGCAGGTATTCCTGGTTCTCTACAGCATCGGGATAGTCGTGTGAATATTTGTATCCCTTACCATAGCCGATTTTCCCCATCAGGTCGGTAACGGGATTCCTCAAGTGGAGCGGGACGGGGGCGTTCTCGGTTTCCTCTACGTCCTTCTTCGCAAGTTCATACGCCATATATGATGCGTTCGATTTCGGTGCGGTTGCTAAATACGTAACCGCCTGTGCGAGTGCGAGGAACGTCTCAGGCATACCTACAAAGTCAACGGCGTCCTTAGCGGCAACGGCGACGACGAGTGCATAAGGGTCGGCGTTCCCTACATCCTCTGATGCGAGGATGACGAGTCGGCGGGCTATGAAGAGCGGGTCCTCCCCTCCCTCGAGCATACGGGCAAGCCAATACAGACCTGCGTCGGGGTTACTGCCGCGGATACTCTTTATGAATGCAGAGATGATGCTGTAATGTTCTTCCCTATCTTTGTCGTAGAATTTTATTCGTCGCTGGGCGGAGTCCTTGAGTGTTTTGAACGTGATGAAACGAGAGTTACTCTCGTCCGGCTTCGTAGCGGAGGCGGCGAGTTCTAATAGATTGAGCGATATACGGGCATCGCCGTTTGAGATATTTACAAGGAAGTCCATCGCACCGTCCTCGAACTTTATATTTTGTTTGCCTAAACCACGTTCGACATCCTTTGCGGCGCGTTCGACTATGAGCATAACCTCCTCCGCAGTAAGCGATTTTAATACGAATACCCGACATCTGGATAGTAATGCGGAATTCACCTCGAAGGACGGGTTCTCCGTAGTGGCGCCGATGAGCGTGATGACCCCCTTCTCGACATAAGGCAGGAATGCGTCCTGCTGGGCACGGTTGAAGCGGTGAATCTCATCAACGAAGAGGATGGTTGCCTTGCCGGAGATGCTTCTATTTGCGGTCGCCCTCTCCATCACATTCTTTATATCCTTGATACCCGACGTAACGGCGCTGAAGGAGACGAGGTCGCAATTTGTAGCACTGGAGATGAGGAAGGCAAGGGTGGTCTTGCCCGAGCCGGGGGGACCCCAGAAAATCATAGATGGGACTGTTTGCTTGGCAGAGAGGATTTTGCGGAGTGGTTTATCCTCGCTGATAATCTCACCCTGCCCGACGAATTCGCCGAACGTGCGAGGACGGATGCGGTCGGCGAGGGGTGCAGGTTGCTGTGGCTGGGATTTGTTTTGGAAGAGGTCCATATAATTATTACTTTCCCACTATCTTTTTCACTAATTCGAGTAGTACCTTTTCATCAGCGGTTGGTCCCATATAGAATGAGCCACCTTCAGTTTTAGGAGTTCTCAACCTTATTCCATAGAAATGTAAAACTGCAGATTTCGTATTTTCTCCAAACAATTCAATCTTCCATTGGTCAATATCTCTGGGAAAGTCCTTATAAACAGAACCTGTCGAGGGTAATCTTTTTAGTATCACCTCAACATTAGACAAAATCTCCTTATCCGTAGTAGATTTTAAGATTACGTTATTCCCATTAAAATCGCCTTTAGGGGCAGAGGTTACGGTTACCTTGGTAATCCTCCATAATGCGAAGTAGTCGAAAATACTCTCTTTAACGGTTTGCTTATTCGAATCGTCAATGTTAGGGTAACATCCTCCTAACAAGATTAAGCAAATTAGAAGAAAAACTTTCATTGTCATCTATATTACGAGTCATTCTTTCAAAGGTCAATTACTTTAATCTGCCTTATACTTTACGAGGAGACGGCATATATCATCCTGCAGTTGGTTGGCGCGCCAGTTCTCTTCGTTATTTACGAGAATAGAAAATATTATCGTATCTCCGCCTACGGACTCGGCATAGCCAGAGAGGGCTGAGGCGCCGCTTATGTGGCCCGTCTTCGCCCTGATTTTTCCTGCGACGTTCTTTTCCTTGAGACGTTTGCGGAGCGTGCCGACGTTCTCACCACTTATGGCAAGGGAATTTATGAATTCGTTTCTGTATTTGGTTTTATAGATATAGGAGAGGAGCATAACTACCGCAGATGGCGAGGCGATGTTCTCTTTAGAAACACCGGAGCCATCGGCGAGGGAGACGTCCTTGATGCCGATTTCATTTAGGAACTCCTGAACGACTGCGATGCCG
>MHYJ01000070.1:2618-6908 GCA_001828445.1 Planctomycetes bacterium RBG_16_43_13 | reverse complement strand
ACAATTTCTATGCCTGAGTGGGCGAGCGTTTCCTTCAGGACTGTGCCGAAAAAGAGGGTTGGGTTGTGGATAGCGACGTTGAATTCATACGAGTCGCTGGCGGATATTTCGCCCCAGATGATAATATTATTTGTGCCGTCCTCACGTGTGAAGGCGATTTCGGGATTGCCGCTTTTCACGGTCTTGGTGCGATTTATTATGGAGACGAATCGCGTGGATGGGGATAACTCGATGCGGGCTTTTTCGCCAACTTTTGTGCCTGTAACGGTTATATCGACACAGTTGTCGTTGAGGGAGAGACCGCCTACGGGGGCGACATACCAATGCGAGAGGTCTTGGTTGAGCCAGCAGTCGAGGATATAGTTTTTGTCGAAGATGGTGTCGTCGAGGAGGAGGTCACCGTTAATTTTCTTGATGCCGTTTTGTTTCAGTTTATCAGCCCACTCCTTGAAAATGGCGGTCGGGTCGCCATTGTGGAAACGGCCTGAGATATTGGGGTCGCCCGAGCCGATTACTACAAGATCGCCAAGTAAGGCGCCGCTTTCCTTGAAGAGACCGTTATAATAGAGGCGGGTAGAGAATTTATAATCCTTCCCCAATTTCACAAGTGAACAGGATGTTGTGAACAGCTTTGCATTAGAGGCGAGCATAAAGCCCTGTGCAGCATTTTTCTCATATAACTTCTTACCTGTATTAGCTGAGTAAATAGATATGCCTATATTTTGTTTGCTAAGACCACTTTTAGAGATAATCCTATCTATCTCTTTGGATAAATCAAATTGCTGTTTTGGTTCAGATTGCTTGCCTTGCTGCTTCCCTTGCGCTGATATACCTGCTACAATAAGGCAAGATATAACTATGCCATATACGATTTTCCTCATAAACACTATAATAAAGCAATATATATGAAATAAAGCAAATAAGAAATTAAAACTATGTCTTATTCTTGACATCTATAGCAAGTGTAGTATTATCTATGTAACTGAATAGAGGATAACTTATGGCTTTTGGTCAGAAACTACTTGGGCAAATACTCAAAGAGATGGAGCTCATAAAAGAGGGACAGCTCCAGGAGGCGCTTGCTATACAGCGAAAGAGCGGTGGGGCATTAGGTGAGATACTCATAAAGCTCGGCTATATCAGTAGAGATGACCTAATGCTTGCACTCGCATCACAGCGGGAACTCGAAATAGTGAATCTCGATACACTTGATATACCTCAGGAAGTTATAGCTAAAATAGCATCTAACTTCGCAAGCATATATAAAATAGTCCCTATACGATTTGAGGATAATACTCTAACAGTAGCAATGGCAGACCCTAACAACATAAACATCCTCGATGATCTGAGGTATATGCTTCACTGCGAGGTTCGTGGTGCTCTTAGCAGTGAGGCAGAAATTAACAAAGCATTAGAAAAATACTATAAACAAGAGGCGGGTAAAGGCATAGATTCTATACTATCAGACCTGAAAGAGGAGGACCTACAATTCCAAGAGATAAGACAAACAAAGGATAAGAAGGGAGCCCAGAATATAGAGGATATGGCTAATGCCCCTCCGGTAAAAAAGCTTCTAAATCTTGTATTGATGCAGGCAATCAAAGAGAAGGCGTCAGATATACACTTTGAGCCATTTGAGGATGAATTCAAGATTAGATATCGTGTGGATGGTGTCCTTTACGAGATACAATCCCCCCCTATGCACCTCTCATCAGCCCTTACTTCCAGAATAAAGGTTATGTCAAACCTTGATATATCTGAGACGCGACTACCTCAGGATGGCAGGATACTTCTGGATATAAAAGGCAAGCCCGTTGACCTGCGTGTCTCTACGCTCCCAACTATATATGGTGAAAGCGTCGTTATGCGTGTCCTCGATAGAAGTGTAGTAAAACTTGATTTAGAGAACATCGGGCTAAGAGAGGATGAAATACGACTTACAAAAGACCTAATAAATTTACCACACGGTATCCTGATAGTTACCGGACCTACTGGGAGTGGTAAAACCACCACACTGTATTCTGCCCTAAACTATGTAAATGATGTAAAGTGGAAAATTATAACTACTGAAGACCCTGTGGAATACGACCTTGATGGTATAGTCCAGTGTCAAATAAATGAAGACGTAGGGGTAAACTACGCATCGCTGTTAAGAAGCATCCTACGTCAGGATCCCGATACTATACTCGTTGGAGAAATACGCGACCTTGAGACAGCAGATATAGCCATAGAGTCGGCTTTAACAGGCCACCTTGTCCTATCTACACTACACACAAATGATGCGCCGTCTGCTATAACACGTCTCATAGACCTCGGTGTAGAGCCATTTCTGATATGCGCAACACTTGAAGCAATAATAGCCCAGCGACTTGTTAGGAAAATCTGCACAAAGTGTAAGGAGGAAATTACTCCTACAGAAGATATGCTAATTGAGCTTGGGTTACAACCACAAGATATAAAGGGAAAAAAGTTCTGCTGGGGTAAAGGATGCGAGACCTGTAACAAAACCGGCTACAAAGGAAGGATAGCTTTATTTGAGATTATGTTACTTACGGAAAAGATTAAAGAACTCATACTAAAGCGTGCATCCACAGATGCTATAAGGTCAACCGCACGCGAGCAAGGAATGAGAATGCTCCGAGAAAGCGGACTGCTCGCTATCTACGATGGGCATACCAGCATAGAAGAGGTTGTAAAAGAGACACTCTTCGGCTCCTAAATATAAACATATATAATTGCCATAATACTATAGATGGTGCCTTATAAGATATTATATACTATATGATGTGTCATATTATGGTGCCCTTTTTGTCGAGGCATGTAAAGTTTTTGTTGCAAAATACTTATAATTTGCTATAGTTTGTGATATTAAACCTCGCTGGCATTTTTTATGGGAGGTCAGTATGCCCAGCTATTCGATAGAGGCAGTCGACACTCAAGGTAAAAAGATAAAGGTAGATGTAGAAGCTACCTCGTCACAAGATGCGATAGCAAAACTACGGAGCAGGGGGTATAAGCCGACAAGCATAAAAGAAAAGGTCAATAATCAGCAACCAAGTTCGGCAAGCCCATCTTCAGTTCCGGGTTCACAACCAGCGACACCATCCACAGCTGAACCAGTAGCCAAGAAGGCAAAGCCAAAAAAATCGTTCACTCTTTTCGAGAGTGTGAAACATAAACAACTTGCACTCTTTACCCAACAACTATCAGTCCTTATAAATGCAGGATTACCCATCGTAAGAAGCTTAAAAATATTAGCGAACCAGATGAAGCCATCTCTTCTAAAGAATATCTCTGCCACTGTAGCTGATGATGTAGAAACAGGTAGTTCCCTCTCAGAATCACTGGCAAGACACCCAAAGGCATTTGATAAACTCTACGTAAATATGGTTCGAGCGGGAGAAGCAGGCGGTATACTTGATGTAATACTACAACGACTCGCCTCATTTATGGAAAAGGCAGAGGCAATCAAGAGGAAGTTAGTAGGTGCCTCTGTATATCCAGCAGTAGTAATGACCGTAGCAGTGGGCGTCGTAATAGTGGTCTTGACCTTTATAGTTCCAAAGTTTGAAGAGGTGTTCAAGCAGGTCGGAACAACCTTGCCAGGTCCAACTCAGCTACTAATAGATGTCAGTAATGTTGTAAAGTCAATATGGTTCTTAATAATACTATTGCCAATTATCTTGTTTATCTTGCTAAAGTTATATATGAAAACTAAGCCGGGTCGGCTTATGATAGACAGATTTAAGCTAAATATGCCATTCTTGGGTATACTGATAAGAAAGGCAGTTACAGCAAGGTTTACCCGCACCCTCGGCACCCTACTACAAAGCGGTGTCCCAATCCTTGAGGCACTAAACATAATAAAAGGTGCTGCGGGAAACGAAGTCGTAGCAAATGCAATTGCTCAGGTACATGACAGCATAAGAGAAGGAGAAAATATAGCAGAGCCACTTGCACAGAGCGGCATCTTCGACGATATGGTAATAAATATGATTGACGTAGGAGAGGAAACAGGAGAACTTGATAAGATGTTATTAAAGATAGCGGATACTTACGACAGTGAGGTAGACGTAGCGGTAAGTAGTTTGATGAGCATCTTAGAGCCAATTCTGATACTGTTTTTAGGTCTTACAGTTGGCTTGATTGTATTAGCGCTATTTATGCCACTTGTATCGTTATTGGAAAATATAGGCGGCAAAACCGGTGGCAAATTTTAATATAAGAATAAATACCTAATAATGGCTCAAAATACTTTATGACCTCCTCATAATTTAGAGGAGGTTTGTC
>MHYJ01000070.1:0-2599 GCA_001828445.1 Planctomycetes bacterium RBG_16_43_13 | reverse complement strand
GAGGGAATAGGATGATTAAGACAAATGCTGACTCACTTGTAGAGATGAGCGTAGTTGGTGAGATAACGCATCCTCGATATAGCACCTCTGGCGCTAAATATGATGTGAGTTATGATGGTAAACCATTTATTGGCATAGGTATGGCAGGCATCACCTATAACGTAAAAGTAGGAGATCCTGCATTCGGCTGGGCATGGGGAGAGCATATAGAACCAGGTGTCTCAATCAAGAATCATGATGAATCGGCAAATGCAGGACTTAATCTCCTATCCTGCATAGGCAACGAAGCAACAGTTGTTTATGCCGCATTAGACAGCAAAGAAACCAAAGTAAAAGGTGAGGTAGGCACAGTAACCGGTAAGCACGGCGGTGTAGAGAGGGGTATGGTCCACTTCCCACGAAAGATTCTTGAGAGATTATGTGTAGAAGATAGGATACAGATTAGGGCTTGTGGTGTTGGTTTGAAACTCGTCGACTATCCAGAAATAAGTATTATGAACTGTAGCCCATCCCTGCTGAAAGCGATAAACCTATCTGAAAAAGGCAGCAAGGTAAGGATACAGGTTGCAAAGGTTATACCAGGAAAGATTATGGGCTCTGGATTAGGTTCACATTGCTCATTCAAAGGCGATTATGATATACAGAGCGTATCGCCTGATGCAATAAAGGAATATTCCATCGACACAATTCGACTCGGTGATTTAGTAGCCATAACAGATCATGACTCATCCTTCGGACCGAGATGGCAGGACGGGGCGATAACAATAGGCGCTATTATACATGGGGCAAGTTCCGTATCCGGACACGGACCTGGTGTTGCAGTTCTATTCACTACACCAAAGGAGGGGCTCATAGAGCCAATAATTACCAGAAAAGCAAACATTGCAGATTTACTTGGCTTAAATTAGGAGAATAATGTATAATATGTCTAACTACATTATGGACGAAATTGACGAAATCAAAGAAAACTACGAGAGTGGAAAGTTCGACCATATAAAGAACGACTTGGTAGATTTCATAACAAAGTATAAAAACGATATAAAGGCGATAAAAAGCGATACGACAGTCGTAACTAAATTCGGTAACATTACAGATGAAGTAGCCATAAAACTATTCATATTAAAGCACCGCTCTATAAACCCAATGAGGGAGATAAAAGAGCAGTTAGCAGAGATGGAAAGGGAGAAGTGGATAAAGGGCGTCCAAACTGGTAAAGATCCAAATTCACAACAGGTAGCAGAAGAATGGGCAAAACTCTACTCACCCGGCTGGAGAGACCATCGAGTACTCTCCATCATATATGTCTTCGAACGTGATAAAGAAAAGTATATAAAGCTGTTGAATTAGGATATCTTGCAAATAAATCTATAAGTTAAAGCGTATATACTTATAGAGTTTAGAGCATAAGATATGAATAAATATATACTCGCATCCCTAATAACAATCGTTTCATTAATTCTATTAACTACACCACAAAGCATCACCGGCAATACTAACTCTAATGAACTTGAGGGTAAACACTATAAGCTCAGATATAGCAGCACAACCACAAAAGAGCAAGCACAGGAACTTCTTAAGTTTATGGATGAGCAGGTCTTTCCCAATTACTCATTCCTGCTCGGTATGAAGGAGGAGGACCTTTCAGAAAAGGCACTTCTCGTTCTACACGCAAATATGAAGGAGTATATCCAGGCGGGAGCACCTAAAGGGTCTGGGGCATATTATAGCCCTACCGAGAAAAAATTGGTCGGTTATTACGATCCTATAGATATGAAGCCGATATTTGCACACGAGGGTATGCACCAATTTACTGACTTAGCAATACCGAAGTTTAATCAACGTGTGCCTATGTGGTATATAGAGGGGATGGCTGATTGTATAGGCAATAGCGAGTTGAGAGGCAAGACACTATATATATGCGCCATAAATAGCACCATAGCGCAGAAATATAGGTTACCAACCTTAAAAAAAGCATTCGAAAGTGGTAAATATTTTAAGCTTAATGAATTGATGCGTTTAGATAGAGGAACATTTATGAAGAATGGAGGACTATGCTATGCAGAGTCGTGGGCACTATGCCATTTTTTACTTAATGCACCAAGAAAGGAGATAGGTAGTGACCGCTCATTAAAAGGTAAATATAAAAAAGTTATTGTAGAGTTTCACAACCTTATGGCAAAAGGTGATACAAAACTGGATGACGCCATAAAGAAAGCGTTTGTATATAATGGAAAACCAATAGACATAAATGAACTTGAGAAAGAGTGGAAGGAATATGTTCTAAGCTTAATCCAAGACAAAGAAGATAAAGAAAAAAAGGACGACAAGAAAGATGCTAACGTGAAGTAACACTTTCCAATATGCTGTTTAACCTCTCATCAAAGGTAAGTTTTGAGTAGTACTTTTCCGCTAATCTTCGAGCATTACCAGACATTTCTTTTCTCAGATTCTCATCACTGATCAGAAGTTTGGTCTTTTCGGCAAGATCATATTGAGATGATGCGGCAAATATAGCGTTTTCATCTACTGCCTCAGGTATGCCATCCACTCCTTCTCGTGTGGAGACAATCGCCTTCCCCATAGCCATCGCTTCTAAGAG
>MHYJ01000069.1:25808-35301 GCA_001828445.1 Planctomycetes bacterium RBG_16_43_13 | reverse complement strand
AGAAGAAGCCGCCGAGGGTGGACGTAGTGGTGAGGAGGAATAAAATATGGATAAAAGAATTGACGGCCGTCTACAAAATCAGATAAGGCAGGTCGAGATAATCCGCCACTTCACCGAGAGCGCCCCCGGCTCAGTGCTGATAAAAATGGGCAGAACAAAAGTCCTCTGCACAGCGTCAGTCGAACACTCCGTCCCAGAATTCCTCGAGGGTAAAGGCAAGGGGTGGCTGACTGCGGAATACGCAATGCTCCCCGCCTCCACGCCGCAGAGAAAACAGCGCGACCGAGTGGGCAAGGTGGACGGACGCTCACAGGAAATCCAGCGATTAGTCGGCAGGTCGCTCAGGGCGATTACTGACTTAGAGATGCTTGGCGTAATACCGCAGGGAATAACTATTTGGCTTGACTGCGACGTTTTAGAGGCAGATGGCGGCACGCGTTCGGCGGCTATCACCGGCGCCTACGTTGCATTGGTTGATGCAGTGGAATCGCTCAAAGAGGAAGGCGTCGTCTTTCCCCGCAATCCTGTGCGGGACGCAGTCGCAGGCGTCAGCGTCGGCATTATAAAAGGCGAGCCAATTCTCGACCTTTGCTATGCGGAGGATTCAAGAGCAGATGTGGATATGAATATAGTAATGACGGGGAAAGGCGAACTCGTCGAGGTGCAGGGCTCCGCAGAGGGAAAGACATTCTCACGTCAAATGATGAACGAACTTCTTAACCTTGCAGAGAGCGGGATAAAGGAGTTGATACAGATACAAAAGATGGCAATCGCTGGGAAGTAATACTACATCATACTCACAGGGTCAACATCTACCGTTAATTGTATAGAGCCAGCGACTGGACGGCGGGAGAATATCTGTTTCAGTTCTCTCTGAACGGTTGCGAGGTCGGACGTCTTTATCAGTATCTGCATACGGTATCTGTTTCTAATCCTATATAGCGGTGCGGGGGCGGAGAGGATGGACAAATGCGGAATGGGGAATGGAGAATAGGGAATATCGACGGCGGATTGCGGTGTCTCCTCGCCTAAACGTCCCTTCAAGATTTCTACCATCCTTTCAGTATTCTCACGAACTATCTTTTCGTCCCTCCCCTGCAAGAGTATTCTTACTAAATGCGTGAAAGGCGGATAGCCGAATTCCTTCCTCATTTCTAATTCTTTTTTTGCAAAACCTTCGTAGTCGTATTTGACTGCGGCGGTTATTGCATAATGGTCAGGATTAAACGTCTGCACAACGACGCGCCCGCCCTTCGGTCCGCGCCCCGCCCTACCAGCCACCTGTGTTATCAATTGAAACGTCCTCTCGGCAGAGCGAAAATCGGGTATATGAAACGGCGTATCCGCAGAGACGACGCCTACGAGTGTAACGTTTGGGACATCAAGCCCCTTTGCTATCATCTGCGTGCCGACCAGAACGTCCACCTCGCTATGCCACAATTTGCTGATGGCGGATTCGTAGTCCTTCTTCTTTATCATACTGTCGCTATCCATTCGAGAAATCCGAACATCAGGGAACGCAGTTGCGATTTCCTCCTCTACCCTCTCCGTTCCAACGCCGAATTCACGAACAGTGCCGACACTGCATTCGGGGCAGGTAGTAGGAATGCTGGATTTGATATTACAGTGGTGGCAGAGAGCCATATTGCTCTGCTTGTGATGATTGAGTGCAACATCGCATTGGCTACACCGCATAACCCAGCCACAACGTCTGCAATTTATATAGGTGGCGAAGCCGCGCCTATTAAGGAAAAGTATCACCTGCTCTTTCCTACCGACCGCCTCGCCGATGAGTTTCTTGAGTTGCCGTGAAATCACAGGGTATCTTTTCACCTCAGCCATTTCACTAACCATATCTATTACCTCGATTTTAGGCATAGGACGTTTCTCTATCCTGTCGGGCAGTTTGGACATCATATAAACGTCCGTCTCTGCAGAATAATATGCTTCGAGTGAAGGGGTCGCAGTGCCGAGGATGACGACGGCATTCTCAATCTCGGCTCGCTTCACTGCCAAATCCCTGATGTGATAGCGCGGGGTGCTCTCTTGCTTGTATGTATTCTCGTGTTCCTCATCCACTACTACCATACCTAAACTGCGGACTGGGGCAAAGATGGCGGAGCGGGCGCCGACGATGACGTCAATTTTGTTGTCCTTGATTTCTTTCCACCAATATGCGCGCTCGCGCTCCGTAAGATAACTATGGAGGACAGCCGTGCGGGGGAACCTTGCCTTGAAGCGGCTCACGGTCTGGGGTGTAAGCGATATCTCAGGTACCAATACGATTGCCTGCTTCCCATTTTGAACGACCTTTTCGATAGCACGTAGATAAACCTCTGTTTTGCCGCTACCTGTAACGCCGTAGAGGAGGATTGTCTTATGGTTCCCCTGAGCAATTGCGTCGTCTGCGATGGAGAGGGCTTTCAACTGTTCAGGAGTAGGTGTGATTAATTTTTTCTCTTCAGTAATAACGGCATCCGCTTCCTGTGGGGTGTAGTCCGCCTTACGCCGTTTAGCTGGTGGCTTCTTTTTCACTGCAGGCGGGACGACGGAGTTAAGCGCCTCTCCCCACGAACATAGATAGTAGTCCGCCATCCAGCGGGTAAGGGCGAGAATTTTTTCATCCACAATCGGCTCGGCATCAATAACCTCTTTTATTTCTTTGAGCCGACTGACCATTTCTGCATCCGGCTCTGAGGCGAACCCGACGCAGTAGCCGATTCTATCCGTCTTACCGAAAGGAGCCAGAACCCGTTTGCCAACGTCTATCGCAGGGCGGAATGTCTCAGGCACGATATAGTGAAATTTCCTATCTATCGGGATATCGAATACTATCTCGGCGTATTGTTTATTCATAAACTGAAAGCGGATTATAGCGTAAAGGTATGGTGGCGTAAAGAATTAGGACTGCTATTCAATAAAGCAGAGTGCGTCTATCTTATCAACATCTCTTTGTTAAGAAAAATGTCGCCTGCGGGGTCGAAGATTTGGACGGCGACCTTGTATCCTGTCGCAAGTTGGGTGTCAGGAATCGTGAATGTGGTTATGGGCTTCGACTGCTCGCTGGCGAGATGGGCTATATTTACCTCAAGCGGTGGCAAGGCGGGTAGCCGTATAAACGCCTTTAGGTCAAGCATTCTATTAGACAGGTTCTTGACAGTTAGAGTCCCCCTCTTAGATGCTGTAACCGCACCCTCTTCCAAACTGATAGAGACGTCGAGCTGTGGCACCACCCTGAGCGATTTACTCACCTTTAGTTTGTATGTCTTATCCGCTACAAAGGATATGTCCACAACTACCTCGCCTGTTGAGGCATATTCTGTAGGAGGCAGGACAAACGTAAGCTCTTTAGTAAGTGATCCGCCCTTTGGGAGTGACCTCTCGCTTATATCGGTGGGTTTAACGAGCCATCCCTTCGGAACTTTCGCAATAGAGATGTGTATGTCCTTTATATCCACTTCGAAATTGTTGGCGAAGGTAAGCATCTTGGTAGTCGGCTTACCCCTCAATGGTATAATTCCGTCGTCGAATGATAAGCTCAATTGCGTATCGACTAAATTGCTATTTACTCCAACAATGAATATAGGAACGGCGCCTATCTTTATAGCAGGTTTATCTTTATTTATATGTTTCACATTACCTACGGCATCTATAACTTTAACGTTCTCACCTAAATATATTTCTTTAGTTACATCGCCCGCCTCCGACCAGACGGCTATCACCGTCTCACTACCCTTTTTGAAAACCATATCCTTAATCGGCTCGGAAAATATATGTTTCTCTTCATACTTGGTGCCGCTCAGGACGTCGTTTAGCGTTCGGAGGCAGAGGAACGGTGCAAGCGGAACACCATCAGAGTCAAGTAATCCCTGTATGTTATCTGCCTCGAGGTGAACGTATAAATCCGATATGCCTCCTTTTTTAGCATATAGACATTTTTTTACTAAGTCCGTGAGCTGACGTTGTATGGCAGTATATCGCTCACCATAACCAAGGGGCTTGAGATAGAGCGTGTAATATTTCGGTTTATTAACTCTACCTTCTAAAGTAAATCCTGCGGGCTGTGATGCCAGCACCTCAGGCATAGTTATATCCTTCGTATCGACTGCGTAAAACTTTGCGGATTTCATATCCTCCATTTGATGTATGAAATCAACTGGTATTCCGACAGATGAGAATTCCTTTTCTTTCCTTATTACTACTGACACTTTATCTAAAATCTCATCTGTAATTGAGGCACTTCTGGAGGTGTTATCGCCCTCAAGTCCTATCTGCCAATTCTGTATATATTCCCTGAACGGTATAACAAGCTGATGCATCTGCTCGCTCCACTTATCCTCTGGCAGAGCAAATAAACTACTAAAGCCACCCTCTAAAGCCGCTACATCTATATTCTTGAAGTAAGATGACGGTGGTTTGGCGAGAACAGCTGTGGTCTCAACATAATGCGACCAGAGTTCTCCGACCAATTTTTGCAGTTCTGCCAAGGTAGGTGGAGAAATCTTAGTAGCAGATGGGGCATCCATAAGAACAAGCTTTATCCTGCTGGCATCCAATACCCGTATAAGATAAGGGACACTTGTATGACTATATGTATAAGGATTGACTACCAAGCCAATATCTCTGCCATAGTCCTTACTAAAATAATGACTATCTATCACGGATATTGGGATAATTTTGCTCCCGATTACGCCCTTCTGGTCGCTAACAGTAAGTATAACCTCATAGTAACCAGTTTCTTTAATATCCAATGAGAGTGTTGCACCTTTGGTTACATCATAGGAAGTTGTTACGGCTGGTGCTATATCCTCACCTCTATAATTTTTGACACTATAGCTAATAGTAAAATTACCACTTTGCAGAAAAGGTGCACTTATACCAAACTTTATACTCTCACCTTTCTGAAATATATTACCTCGCACTGCCGCTGTAACATTAATCATTGGCTGACTGTATAAAGTAATATCATCAAACAAGCAGGTTCCTGAAACATCTGGTCCATCGAAATAGAGACATATCTGCGCCCATCGGGCATTCTTATCTATCTCCTGAACGTTTAGTAGAAGTTCTGTCCAGTCAGTTGTAGTCGCCTGTGTAACATAGGTAGTTCTATCTTCAAATACGAATATGCCAAGCTTATCTAACCATCTTATAGAGATGTACGCCTTATTGGACTTACAACCTAACAACTTAACCCATCCTTTTAGGAGGTATGATTTTTGAGGATCTATCTTTATCAGTGCCCTATCCGTCTCGAAGGCGGCTTTGCCACCTAAAGTATTCATGGATAAATATCCCTTACCGCTGTGGGCATTTTGCTCACTGTTTTTATCGAAGGTAAGCTTGGACTTGTTATAGTAAGGATAGCCCTCTCCGTGGAACTCATCCCAACCGTCTATAGGCCTATTTATACCTTTTGCCTCGAAATCCTGCCTATAGTCGTATGTTTCTTGCTGTGGAGCATTGTCTGCAAACGCTGGTGAACTGAAACTATGAGATGTGAGATAGATCCCAGAAGGGACAATTAGACACGCCAAAAACAGAATAACCGTTTTCCTCATTATTTTCCCAGCAATAGTATAACATTTTCTCCATTTAGCCCATTATGTATAAAATTACCTGTAACAGTATTATCTACCACTCCCTCATCTATAGTTCCACCTGCGGTAATTATATTCTGGAACGACACCTGCGACCCCGCTATCGCTTTCTCTATATCCTTTATGCTGGCAGATGTCTCATCCAATATACTCTGAATTTCCTTACCAACATTCGCAAGCGTCTGGACATCTAAACCATCTATATAAGATATCGGCAGTCCACTCTTCTTTATATCGTCATTTAACTGGGATAGAGTATCATAAGCTATATTACTTTCGGAAGGGAGTTCCGTCACTTTGGTAATATTTGTTAGTATCTCATCTCCTACCTTGGCGCGTGACTGTAGAGTAGAGAGATTACTCAAGAGTTCCTCTAATTCCCCTGCTACAGTAATAAGTCGTCTTTTCATATCTATGGAGTAGTTAGCCGAAGGATTCGTGGAGGAGTTTATACTTACCCTGGACTTTGCATCTCTAAATTGTGTGCCCAAAATACCACCAAGCCCACTTTTCGATGGTTTATCTGTATTGCCAGAGTTGCCTACGCCTTGAACTTTATCCAACATAGCGTTTTATCCCACTTTTAGATAAAAATCTACGCCTAAACGCGCCATTTATTCCATCATATATAATCGGCAGTCAGGCAAAATTGGATTAGGCAAAAAGGTCTATAAAGTTACCTCTATCCTGTGGTATCCCCTGCCTTGCGCGCGGCGGCTCTTCGCTCTCCCTGCGATCATCAGCATTATTGTTAGTTCGGTTAGGATTTTCTGCACGTCTTAATTCCCGTTCTATCTCTGTTCTCCTTGTCTCAACAGTCGTTTTCCTTCGCTCCGCCTCAATCGGCTTTTCTTGTTGACGCCTCTCTTCTTCTCGCTCGTTCTCTACCCTACGAACATCCTGATTGAATGGCACAGATACTTCCCTTCTACCAGAAACAGGTTGAACCATTTAGCCCTCCTTATTAAGCCAATAACATTATACCACTAAAGAAAACCTCAGTCAAATTATAGTAATATATAATCCTAACTAATAGCTATGACATAAGATGGTAAAATTGTCAACTACTTAAATATGGAGGTTTTAAGGAATAGCACATAAGATAATATGGTTATTAATGGTCATATAGCAAGATTTATGAACCTTGGTGCACATATGTCAGTAGCAGGCGGCTTATATAAATCCTGCATACGTGGACGGGAGGCAACCTGTAACGTTATCCAGATATTTACTAAAAACCAACAGCAGTGGAAGTCACCACCAATTACAGAAGAAGATATAGCACTATTTAAGATCTCTCGTATAGAAAACAAAATCTCTACCGTCTTTGCACATGATTCTTATCTGATAAACCTTGCTACGTCAGAGAAACCTCTTTGGGAGAAATCAATATCAGCTTTTTTATCCGAGATGAAGGTTGCAGAGCATTTAGGTCTTGCTTATCTTATTACTCACCCAGGTTCACCGAGAGCCGCAGGCGAAAAGGTAGGAATAAAAAATATGGCAAAAGCTATAAACCAACTACATAAGGCGACAAAGGACTTTAAATTACAGATACTCCTCGAAACCACTGCAGGACAAGGTTCTACAATCGGCTACAGATTCGAACAACTAAGTAGAATTATAGAGCTACTACACAATTCAGAACGAATTGGTATCTGCTTAGATACCTGTCACGTCTTCGCTGCAGGATACGACATCTCCAACAAACATGGATACGAGAAGACGTTTGATGCATTTGACCGCATAATCGGGCTTAAAAAACTCAAGGCGTTTCACTTAAATGATTCAAAAAAAGAACTTAACTCCCGTGTGGACAGGCACGAGCATATAGGAAAGGGAGCTATTGGTTTAGAAGCATTCCGCCTCATTATGAACGACGTTCGTTTCACAAAAATCCCAATGGTGCTCGAGACACCAAAAGAAGACAATATGGATATTGTTAACCTCCGTCTCCTCAGGCGGTTTAGAAAAAAGTAGCATATCGTATCATCACACTCAACAAGCAGAGCAGATATTTTATCGCCATTACTATTCTGTTTGACTTCCTCCTCTTATAATTGGCATACTACGCTCTGCTTAAATATCTAAAGGAGGACATTATGCCGAAGATGAAGGCAATAATGAAGAAAGAGCCGTCACCTGGTGCTACTGTCGTTGACGCCGAGATACCTACTATCCGTTCTGATGAAGTGCTAATAAAAGTGAAAGCCGCCTCAATATGCGGCACTGACCTGCATATTTATAATTGGGATTCCTGGGCGCAGAGCTATATAAAGCCACCTCGTATATTCGGACACGAATTCTGCGGTGAGGTCGTAGAGGTTGGCAAAGATGTTAAAAACTTCCATATCCCTCGTGTTCGAGCCATTCGCACTGGTGATTTTGTATCTGCAGAAAGTCATATCCCTTGTGGTAAATGCCCACAATGTCTCTCCGACAATATGCACATCTGCGAAAATATCCGTATGATAGGTGGAGACGTCAACGGCGGCTATGCAGAGTATGTTGCTATACCAGCTATATGTGCCTGGAAACACAATAAGCCAATAAAAGCAGAGATTGCTTCCATATTCGAGCCGATGGGCAATTCCGTTCACGTAGTTATGGCTGCAAATGTTGAGGGAAAGAGTGTCGCTATCTTCGGCTGTGGGCCTACGGGGTTATTTGCAATAGGAGTAGCTAAAGCAGTGGGCGCAAGGAAGGTCATAGCAATAGACGTAAATAAATTGCGACTTGAGTTAGCACAAGATATGAAGGCAGATGAAATTATTAACGGCAAGGACTACGACCTTCTCGATAGGATACGGAATGTAGATGTAGTTCTTGAGATGTCTGGCAGTTCTATGGCTATCACTAACGGGCTTGTAGGACTCAAAAAGGGAGGAACATTTATAGCATTTGGTTTGCCATCAGAGCCACCGCGTATCGACATAGCAAACCTTGTAATAATGAAAGAGATAAAGATAAAGGGAATATTCGGACGGCTGATGTTTAAGACGTGGGAAGATATGGATAAACTAATCGAAAGTGGGCGACTGGACCCCTCGCCTGCAATAACTCATCACTTCCCACTGACGCAATTCGATGAAGCAATAAAGACCATAAAAGCAACGGATATAAAGTGCGGGAAGGTAGTACTGATACCATAAGAGCAGTTGGCGTTATTTCTTTAATTGCTGCTCATAGATAGCCCTGACCTTTTGGAAAAAGCAGATGTATTCCTTTGTCTTATAGTCGGGATATGTCCATTCAAGTGAACAAAAATCTCCTTTCTTGTAGAGCAAGGTTACTTCAGCATAGATACCATTGCGTAGGTATATCCTGTGTGAGAAATCCTTCGTGCTGGCAAGAACCAGTTTACTTAATTCGAGGTAGCCGGGGTCAATATTTATGGGCCGCTTAACTGAGAACTTATTAGATGCTGAATATCCTCCTTCCAACTCATTAGTTGTACGCTTTATATCAGCGATATCGTCAGGTTGTATCAAACGTTCAAAGCTAAAGAACTTACGAAGTAAACCACTTCCCATCTCATATTTATAGTAATCAGTAAAGGTAAATTGTATTAACCCACTCTCATAATCTATACTACCAAACCTACTTATGAGGTCATCCTCAACGTTGTCGAAGAGTTTATTAAAACCGCTTATTACGCCAATTATTAGTTTAACGTTCTTTGAGGAGGCAATCGTGCCCATTTATACTCCTTTGTAAATTCAAAGATAATATGATACATTGAACCGTATGACTCATAGTCATTCAAGTGTTTTAATAAGGAAACCTTCAAAAGCAATAGATGCAACTATCACAGTCCCTGGCTCTAAAAGTATAACCAACAGGATGCTTATCGCCGCAGCATTAGCAGATGGAGAATCTACCATTAGAAACGC
>MHYJ01000069.1:6203-25783 GCA_001828445.1 Planctomycetes bacterium RBG_16_43_13 | reverse complement strand
ACTACTTTGCTGATAAATGCCCTAAATAATGCCGGCTTAAGCGTACAGAATAAATCTGAGAACACCCTATCTATTTGCGGTATGAGTGGAATTATTCCAAAAGAAAGCGGACATTTTTTCCTTGGCAATGCCGGCACATCTATACGGTTTATGACATCTCTACTTACTCTTGGCAGAGGACATTTCATAGTAGATAGCGACGACAGGATGAGAGAAAGACCAATACAGGAGTTAATAGATGCTCTAAACAATCTTGGGGCAAATATCAGATGCATAAAAAATGACTGCTCTCCTATAGATATAGTGTCAAACGGGCTAAGAGGGGGAAATATAAATATAAAAGGAGACATCAGTAGTCAGTTTATCTCATCATTACTCCTCATTGCACCATATACTAAAGAAGGTATAAACCTACATATAGGTGAAGGCGCTGTATCAAAGCGATACATAGATATGACAGTAGACGTTATGAAAGCATTCAATGTAGAGGTAGAAAGAGATAGCTACAGTAAATTCACAGTAAAAGGAGGACAACGGTATAAAGCTGGAGAATACTGTGTAGATGGCGATGCTGCAAGTGCAAACTATCTCTTTGCTATAGCTGCTGTTACTAAAGGTACAGTTCGGATAGAAGGTATGAGAAATAACTACACACAGGGCGAAGGTAACTTCATAGGTATTCTGCAAAAAATGGGATGTAGTATTACAAAAGGTAAAGATTATGTAAAAGTTGCAGGTGATAAATTACAGGGGATAGATGTAGATATGAACGATATGCCGGATTCTGCCCAAACGCTTGCTTGCGTATCCTTATTTGCTGGCAGTTCCACTACCATTAGAAATATATCAAACCTCAGAGTAAAGGAAACGGACAGGATAACTGCACTGTATAATGAGCTACGTAAAGTTGGTGCAGTAGTTGAACAATTTAATGATGGTATTAAAATAATACCTGCCAAGGAGTATAAGTCAGCAGATATCGAAACTTACAATGACCACCGTATGGTTATGAGCTTTGCGGTTGCTGGTGCGTCTATAGATGGCCTTGTTATAAAGAACCCTGATTGTGTCTCTAAAAGTTTCCCAAGTTTCTTCTCAATCCTCAAAAATATTGGATTTACTCTGGAGTTTAGATAACTCACCGTAACGTTTTATTAACTGATTGTCTATCCCTAAATGGTCAAGTATGCGGGAAACCACGAAATCAACCTGGTCGTCTATACTACGCGGATGATGATAGAAACCGGGGATAGCAGGTAATATAACAGCCCCAGCATTAGACAACCGTAGCATATTTTCAAGGTGTATACTTGAGAATGGTGTCTCACGAGGAACAAGGATTAATTTTCTTCTCTCCTTTAGCATAACATCAGCCGCCCTTTCAACGAGATTATTAGAAATCCCAGACGCTATCCTGCCTAATGCGCCAACACTACAGGGCACAACTATCATACCATTTGTTTTATAAGACCCACTCGCTATGGGTGACTCTAATTGGTTGTAGTGATAATATATAACGTTGTTACCGAAGAAGCGTTTTACTTCTTCTTCATTCTCCAAGTCCAGCGGCACCATAAGCTCGTGAGATATAACTTTCGCCGCCGCCTCAGTAATTGTGAGATGTATTTCACACTCCGCTTTACTAAGAACCTCAACCAATCTAACGCCATATATTGCGCCGCTCGCACCTGTTATTGCTACGATGTATCTATCTTTCATAGTATATAATGTTACGCCTACTCTATATACACATCAAGGTATTTTTCCCCATTTTGCCATTGCTAAATTGTATACAATATGGTATTATTATAACTGGTAAGAGGTAGTAATGGTAGTATCGAGACGTCGCCCCAGCGTGGATAATCTCATATCACATATAGGCAGAGGGCATGGCAACCTTATAGGTAATTTCTCCGGCATAGTAATAGAGTTAAAGAAAATCATACTAAATAACTCTACTAATAATCATACTTCTAACCATATCACAAAGAGTATCTATGAAAGGGCTGAAATATTTAGAACAAAGCTTGTTAGACACATACAATACGAAGACAATGTAGTAATACCCGCTATAAAGCAAACTTGTCCAGAGGCAGAACCACGTCTTAACGAATGTGTGGAAGACCATAATAAGCTCAGAAAACTGACAAATGATCTATGCACAGTAGCACAGGAGATAAAAGCAGATGCGGCAAAACTATCTAATATATCGCGACTTATACTTGCATCACTACTACAACATATCAACGACGAGGATAACTTCTTTATGTCGTTACTTGTCAAGATGAATCGTGACCAGTTAGGAATATTCTATGAAAAACTAAAAAAGTTTAAGAAGATTGCTAAGCGTACCAAATAGGTGTTATTTCTTTTTTACTAAAATCAGTTCGTTGTTAAAATAATCTATGCCAACACTGTACGAGTAGAAAAACGGTGTTCCAATTGTTCCTACTGGCTTACCACCTAATGACCTTATCGCATTCCTTGCTATAGCGCTCTCATATACGTTCACCTCTACATTGCTAAATTTAACACCCTCGCTACCAAGTTTAAATTCTTTTACCTTTTGCTTCCCAGAGCCGGAAAGTCCAAAATTCTGTGCAACATCAGGCAACAAATAGATGTTGTCAGGCGTTCCAGTATCATACCACATAAGAACTGGGTCTTTACCATCTATGCTCACCGTAAGAACTATTGCGCCATTCATCATCTTAGTAAATTTCACGGTTTCAGCTTTATCTGGCTTCTTATAATTTTCCTTTTTTGTGAAATATAGCTTTTTAGCTGTAAAATCTATAGTAACTATAAAATTTCGTAAGACATCCCAACCAACCATCCCATCTACTCCTTGATACATAGAGATAGGACTATTGACGAGGTTTACATCCGGAACCTCTACGGCACCAAACTTTAACTTATGCTTACCACCCGCGATTACAAGTTGGGTAAACGCGTTAGGCGTCAGGAAAGTTACGGAAGTGCCGGTATCTATCATAAGCTTAACTGGACCTTTACCATCAACATAGACATCAGTAATTATATGCGTCTTAGAATCTATATCAAAAGAAACACTTTCTGATACTTTCTGTGCTAATATTTCCGTACATATTACTACTAAGGTTGAAAAAATTACGATTCGCGCCATTAACCTTATCACTTATCACCTCTAATTAACTATATCAGATACTATCAGAAACATATCTCATACTCAATCCATTATACAATACGCCTTATCAAGTGCTTTTATTACTTGTTTATCTTGAATACTCGAGATATACGCTTCATATCACCGAGCTTTTTATCAAGCTTTACAATATGACAAATAGCTGAGCCTGGTATAGCCATAGGCAATGTAGTAGTACCAACAACTAAACCAGTAAATGGCGCAAATAGCGAATTGACCTCCGTGCCAAATGGCTTTGTATTAACTGCTATCTCTGCCCCCTTTTTCACAATGTCGCCTGGCTTCACCTTTAGAATAAGTATACCCCCATGTTCAGCTCTTATCCATTTATGGTCTGTAACAACAAGCGAAACAAGACAAGTTAATCGTGATTTACCATCCTCCACCATATCAAGCCCTGTTAATATGTTTTTTATTCCTTCTACCCCTTTCTTAATAGCATACTCTTGGAAGCGAAGCGGCTCTCCTGCCTCATAGACAATAGTAGGTATACCTGCTTTGCATGCTTGATATCTAAGCATTGTCCTTTCACCAGGCATATCAAATATTATCTCTGACCCAAATGCCTTAGCTATATATCTCACACCAGAGATTGACATATCAGCCCTTATATGAGGTAAATTGGTTCTACCGGGTGGAGCAGTATGAAGATCTATACCGTAGTTAGAACGTTTTACTATCTTCCCAAAAATCGTATTAGCAAGAATTGATGCCATTGAGCCATTCTTCGAACCCGGAAACGCCCTATTCAAGTCACGATTATCTGGCAGGTCGCGGGACTGACTGATAAATGAAATAGGATTAGATATAGGAACAAGTATAAGTCGCCCTGATAACTCTTGTGGATCTACGTATGCCCTTATCTGTCTAATTATCTCTACACCATTTAGCTCATCACCATGTATAGCTGCTGTTACGAAAATAGTTGGACCAGTATATCTACCATTAATAACAGTTACTGGCATAAAGATAGGAGTAGATATATATAACTCTGTTACCTTTATCTTTATATCTTTACTTTCTCCAGGTTTTACTAATATACTGCCAAGCTCAAAATTAGCGTTACTCTGCACTATTTCATCCTCCCAAGTTTTACGGCATATTCTACAATCATCTTTGCTATATTTAATTTTGTAGCTTCTTCTAAACCCTGGAAACCAGGTGATGAGTTTACTTCTATAACGAGCGGACCATCTTTAGATTCTAACATATCCACACCAGCAACCCCCAAACCTATCATCTTGGCGGATTTTATAGCGATTGCTTCATACTCCTTACTTAGCTTAAGTGGTTCACCGTAGCCGCCCTTATGTATATTGGAGCGGAATTCGCCCTCTTTGGCATATCGTCGCATAGCAGCAGCAACCCTATCACCTATAATAAACACCCGTATATCTCTTCCCTTTGACTCCTTTATAAAACGCTGAAGCAATATATCTTCGCCAAGCGACCAGATGGTCTCTAAAACTGATTCGACCGACTGTGTACTCTCAGAAAGTATAACACCTGTTCCTTGTGTGCCCTTTAACAATTTCATTATTATAGGGGTACCACCTATCAATCT
Source organism: Planctomycetes bacterium RBG_16_43_13 (assembly GCA_001828445.1). The sequence continues at coordinate 21,035 of MHYJ01000069.1, read as the reverse complement.
AATAAGTTTATTCAGATTCCGAGGATAACGAGATATAAGTGTTTCGGGAACAGGTATACCATTTTGTGCAAGGAGCTGTAAGCAACCAAGCTTATTCCTCGAGCGTGCTATAGGCCCATTACTATTCACAACTGGTATACCCATTACCTCAAATTGTCTTATTACAGATATGGCATACGAGACAGCCACCATTCCTATACGTGGAACTACTACATCAATATTACTTAACTCAATACCCTTAGCAAGTATAGTAGACGCTTTATGGTTTATGTATAGAATACATTTAAGAGGGTCAATAACCAGAGGTGTATGCTTCAGTTTTCTACACTCTTCAATAAGACGTCTTGTGGAGTAGAACCGCCTTTTCCGAGATAGTATTAGTATATTCATTAAGCGATAAACCTTATAAGTCAACTACAGAACACCCTATAATCAATCTCTTGGAATATGGTATCCTTACTTTCTATCTCGCTCAAGAATTTCTCATCAATATTATTAGATATTATCTGCTCATAGAGCTTTGTAAACCTATGTATGTGCTCAGAAAATCTCTTATGTGCATAGGCAGGTGCAGTGCCTGTAGTCATTATGAATGCCCAATCACTCGACTGGGAAAGTAGCAACTCCCGAGAACATTGATTCAAAGCCCTTATAATTAGAGAGTCATTATCGGTAGATTTATAAGTATTGGCAAGCGTAATCATTCGCTCCTCCGCCCTATGAAGGTGCCTATATATCCAATCATTTTTACTATTAAGCCACACCTCGAAATAGCCCTTATCGCCCCATGAGGATGTGGATGGTGTTGAAATCGGTAGATTACCATATTTAGATATATATTCACTTGGTGTTATTGTACTTACTTCATTCTGGCCGCAGGAAAGCTCACGAAATAGGAAATCCAAAAATGTAGGGCCTTCAAACCACCAGTGTCCAAAAAGCTCTGCATCATAAGGCGCAACAACTATCGGTTTCATATCTTGCATATTGAACGTTGAACTAATATGTTTCAACTGGTGCTGTCTGTTAAAAATAAAATTAGAAGCGTGCATTGATGCTCTATTTGTAGCAGCGATTGGGTTATATATCTGTTTCTCGTTAAGAGACACATTACCAGTAATTCTAAAGTGCTTAATGCCAACGTTTCTCCGTATACCATCACTATGTAGAAATGGCTTTATATAATCATAATCTGCATCATAACCTATATCCCTATAGAACTCTCTGTAATTATAGTCACCAGGGTATCCATCCTTTGCTGACCATACCTGTTTGGAGCTTTCTATATCTCTGCCAAATGCCACCACCCCTGCTGGAGTCCTAATAGGAGAAAATGTTTGATATAACGGCGTCGGGGATGCGTTTAGTATACCGTGTGCATCTATAAAAAAATACTGGATACCATTTTCTACAAGCAGCTCTTCCAAACCTTCAAAGTAGCCACATTCTGGTAACCATATTCCCTTCGGCTTTCTCCCAAAGTATTTCTCATAATTAGAAACAGCTACAATTATTTGCGCTTTTAAAGCACTTTTACTAATAATAAATGGAAGGATTGCATGGGTAGCAGATGATGTTATTATCTCCACTCTACCAGCATCCTGAAGACCTCTAAATGCAGATATTATATCTCGATTAAAATCGTTCTCGTATACATCATACACGTTGTGAAAAAATCTATTATACATCTTCGCTACATCGTAAAAGTCATCATTCTTATGTCTTTCTAACTCAGATTCACTTAATCTAATTAACTCTTGAAGCTTCGCTGAATACCTATCTTTTAGAAGTGCGTTAGAAAGCATCTCACAAAGAGGTGAAGACATCGAGATAGTTATCCTAAAATCTATACCATCTTTTATCAAGCTATTAAGTGTAATCAAGAGAGGTATATATGTCTCCGTAATCGCCTCAAATAACCAATCTTCCTCAAGAAAATCAGGATACTCTGGATGCCTAACGAAAGGCAAATGAGCATGTAAGACAATAGCTATATAGCCGTTTGTTAATGCTAAATCTCTGCTATTCATTTAATTATTACCGTAGCAATACTGAGATGGCTATATAAGCTAACACTACCATATGCTTTTGAAGTCCCTATTCTCGGTGTTGTTACTTTATTAGATTTTGCAAACGGCATGAATATTCCCCCCTTACGAATGCCAATTTCCGCTTCATAAGTAGTTTGCGACATAACAGAAAAATAAGAACTGCCTATACTATCTTTTACATCCCTAAGTTCTGATACACCACTACTAAGGTTTATTATCTTTATAGCTAATGAAATATGGTTTGTTGTTTCTTCACCTATTTCCCAATAAACAAATATAAATTCTGGGTCACGCACTAACAAGCGTATTATGTTTTCACTATAACACTTATTAACAGGAACACCATAATCGAGATACGGCTGACTTCCCACAATATGATGTTGCTCTGGGCAACTACCAAAGCTTTCTGCACAACTCATATTAAGATTTTGATATTTTTTGCGTTATAATAAAATTTACCACCTCTTTAGGTTCCAGTATAACACTCCACCGTGGTATAATTACAGACCCCTGATATATTGACTCAAATCCTTCCTCCGATTGGGATACTGTGTTAATAGGAAATACCCATACATTAGCTGGCCGTGAGAATATCAATCCTATATTTATATTATGCCAACTATCGCATACCCATATATTTTTATCTACCTCAAAGTCCCCTTTTGCAAGAACAGAACCAAGTTGTATTTTATCACCGTAATAGTAATAACTCTCGCGCGCAATCATAGACACAACAAACTCTACACCAAATACGGTTTCTATTGTTGAAGCGTCTGAATTTTTTAACATATACGAAACCGAAAATTCACACCCATTTCTAATAGTAACATCCTTTTCTATATGTAATGAATTAGGTAGAGGAGTCCTAACTATACCATTCCTTTTCATCAAAACAGACACTATATTGCCCTTTTTCGTTATATTTGCAGTATAAGAACCATCTACAAAATCTCCCTGTTCTTCATACAAAGATGATGAAACATCATCAATAGAAACATTCGGCTGAAAAAAGTGATCTGTCAACGTTTCTCTCTTATACCTATCGTAACATAATACTCTATCAAGCCCTTCTTCTTTAGCCTGAGTAATATTATGTATTGTATCCACAGTATTGCTCCTCTGTGAAATATTAGCTAACTTCTCATGATACGGCTCTTTTCGTCGAGATATAGCGGCAGTAAGATTCAATGCCAAATCTCTTACATCAAGCTCAAATATATGCCCACCATTATCTGGTGTAATGAATATGTTTAGTTTATCATTATATAACCTTATTTCCTTATTCCCATCAAAATAAATATCAAACACTTTATATGCTGGTGTAGAAGTATCATTTCTACTCTCTTGCTCTACGATATTCTCTGCATTTATTAAGTGCGTATAGACGGAATTACGCAAATGCGGAAGATATATACCACCAAAAACACCGTGCCAATAAGCACAATTGCACTGTGCTTTATAAAGCTCCGTTACAGCACTTTTATATGACTGTGTATTCTTACCAATAGCATTAACTACCTTGCCAACTGTCATCATCCTACCATACATAAGAGCTGCCTCTACATATTTGACCTTAAAATTTCTCCAGAAGCCACCCGGTAGAAACTGCTTAAATGATTCAAATCTACATGTATTCTTTAAGTGCGTTTGTAACCCCTCAAAAGCATCTTCACCCTCTGAAAGCATAGCCCACTCCCCCATCTCTCTATATGAATATGAGGGTAGATATATCTTACCTGCTGACCTCAATTTACTAACCGCCTCACCAAATGTTATAGTTTTAATACATTCACTGTTTTCAGTAAGGAGTGCGAGGAATTTCTCTAACCAACCATCTTCATATACATGTTTCTTTGTATTAGGCCAGATACCAAACTTTTCACCATCGTCTGCATAAACTATTACGTTATTACCATCAGGGGTAGCATATGATTTTAAATAATCTATAGTCCACTGTGGATCCTTAAATGGAATTGAATATCTCAAGTCCTCCTTTATAGGAAACAACGTAAGGAGTTTTCCTTTATCTTCAGTAACGAAATAGCTACTTATTTTACTGTCTGACAAACCAGTGGCCTTGAAGTGAAAATCATCCAATACTGTATAATTAACGCTTAAATCAGCTAATCTGCTCGCTAATTGTTGCTCCCATACACGCTCTGGAATCCATGCACCATTAGGTTCTACTGAAAAATACTTATTGAGATATTCGTTCATAAACTGAATCTGCCCAGCCAAATCCTCTTCAGACAACATAGTAAATATTGGCTCATAAAAACCACCCCCAAGTAGCTCAAGCCGACCAGCATCTATAAGTTTCCTAAGCTTTATAAACAGCTCTAACCTATTCTCCTGTAACCATTCCAGAAGACAGCCACTATAATGAGCAACAAACTTTATCTCTGGGAATCTATCTAACACATCAATAAATGGCTTGTAAGCATCTTCGTAGGATTTAGTAAATATATGCTCAAAATTATCAACCGGCTGATGATTATGAACACAGAAAACAAAATTTACTGTATTAGTCATATCTACTTTTTATGAGCAAGATACTACCACCTGTATATGGTTTTTCATCCAACAAAACATTAAAGTTATCTTTCAGAATGTTATCATTATTGTAACGACCTTCTGGTAACATTATGAACATCTTTTTACCAGCATATATATTGTTTAATATATCATCACGGGAAATAAGTGGAGTAGTTTTGTCAATATAATATGCAAAGTACGTTTTATCAAATTTATAGAAATATACGGTTTCACCCTTTATTATCTCAGCAACCTTCCTACAGAATCTTATACCATCTGGCCCTTCCTTATCAGTAAGTCGCTGTTCGTAGTACCCGGCATACACTATGTGAAGGATTACCATAATAGTAACCACAATTACAAAGGAGGTTTTTATTCTGCCAATCAAAGTCAACGATAAGAGACCTGTAGATAATATGGCTAAGATAATAGCAACTGTAAAAATTAGCTCTGTATATGGTCTTACACTTTTAGTTAACCTACTATTGATAATGTCTGGGAACATTATATAGAATAAACTTGGTATAAGTATTAGTAAAAACGGAAGTGCCATAAATAACCGGCTTAAAACCGTTTTCCTATCCAATGGGAAACACTCAAAGAATAAAGCTACTAAGAGTGATACTGATGGGTATAGTGGTAGAAGATAGTAATGCCTTTTGGCCCCGGCAATAGAGAAAAAGATAAATATTGAGAGAAACCATACTAATAGAAAGATAAAACGTCTCCTGTTCTCTTTTGCCTTTAGATAGAACATAGCAAACAGCGCAGAAGGCAGAAAAAGTAACCAAGGTATTTGTTGAACTGAAAACTGCCCGAAATAATAATACCATGGTTGATAGTGTATAGGTTTTTCACCAGCGAACATATCAAAGTTCTCGCGCTTAAAATAGTTACCTATCTCATTAACAAATTCCTGACCACTAACTATAAAGCCAGCTACATACCAGGGCAATATAACAATAGACAGAATAAGTATACTTAATAATGGCCGCATATTCTTTATAGATGATAAATCTCTCATAAGTAATAAAAATATAAATATAACTAACGGGCAGAGAACTATTGCCTGTGGTCCTTTTGCCAGAACAGCTAACCCAAGTGGTACATAGAATAGCCAAGGGCTAAAATGCTCTTTAGAGGCACCTTTCTTAAAATACCATAATGCGAACGTATATAACGATAACGTCATAAAGAATACCATAACCATATCTGCCTTACAGAATCGCGCAGGTGTATTAAACCCGAACGTGGTTAGTAATATTACAGCACCAAAGAAAGCTAATAATCTATTAAAAAATATCTTACCTAATAGGTATGTTACCATAACACAGGCGGTCCCAAATACAGCTGATGGGAATCTCACGCTAAATTCTGAAAAACCACCAAACAAGAATGTAGAAAGTATTATTAACCAATCCATAAGAGGCGGCTTATTGTAATATGGCTTACCCCAAAGTTGTGGTTGTATCAGATTACCGCTTTCTAACATTTCCTTAGATACGCGAGCATATCTTGCCTCATCTGTATTCCATATAGTAGTACTATCCAAAGCAAAGAATATTACGACTAAACTCAATAGTATTAGAGATACTATTGGCAAGATGTCTCTTTTGGATAATATATAGTCCTGATAGCCGTTATCAGCATTCATACACTTTAGTTTAGATATGACACAACATATCCCTGAATTTAGGAAGGTTTAACAAGCTGTTTATAAAGTTCTACATACTCCTGCGCACTATTACTCCACGACCAATCCTGCTTCATGCCATTTTTTAATAACCCTCTCCATTTAACCTTATCCTTATATAGTTTTAATGCTCTTTCAATAGCATTGTATAATGCCTCACCATTATAATTATTGAAAGTAAAACCAGTAGCAGTTCTATTATTAGACGTTTCATCTGTATAATCTATTATTGTATCTGCCAGGCCTCCAGTAGTTCTAACCACAGGAACTGTTCCATACCTTAAACTATAAAGCTGATTCAAACCGCAGGGCTCGAAGCGTGAGGGCATAAGGAATATGTCAGCGCCTGCCTCTATTTCATGGGCTAATCTATTGTCAAAAGTCAGATTCAAAGAAAGCTTATTACTATAACTTTTCCATACATTTTCCAACATATTGTGATAACGAATATCACCAGTCCCAAGTATAACAACCTGAATATTATTATTAAGAAGGCGCGGTAGTATGTCTACAATGATATCTATTCCCTTTTGCTCAGCAAGCCGCCCAATTATACCTATGAGCGGTATATTAGCATCTACAGGAAGCCCAATCTTTTTTTGCAGATGTAGCTTACATTTTTCCTTATTAACAAGCGTATCCACATTATAATTATGTGATATTAACTTATCTATCTCAGGGTTCCACTCGTTATAGTCAATCCCATTTATTATTCCATACAGATTGTCCTTTCTTTCTCTTAACACACCCTCTAATCCACAGCCATACTCCTCCGTCTGTATCTCCTTGGCATAGGTTTTACTAACCGTAGTAATGGCATCCGCAAATACCAATCCACCTTTCAGAAAATTTACTTTGCCGTAGAATTCAAGTTCCTTCCAATTAAAATATCGCCAATCTAAACCAGTAAGGGGCATATCCCAATGCCAGAATAACCCCTGATATGCTAAATTGTGTACGGTAAAGACACTCTTAACGCCCTGAAAATACTGACTGTATAATGTTCTCATATAAATTGGTATAAGTGCACTCTGCCAGTCATGGCAATGTATAATATCAAACTTCAGCTTTAACTCTTTTACAAGTTCAAGAACAACTTTACAGAAAAATGTGAAACGCTCACAATTATCTCTGTAATCACCAAGGGCAGTTCCATATAATGCGTCTCTATTGTAATAATAATCCATCTCTACAAAATAAACGGTAACATTAGAATTTGGTAAATTTGATGTAAAAATGTTACCAACCATTGGTTGCTCACCCACAAATACCCGCAAAGTATTACTTAATCGTCTAAGCGGGAAATCGCTATCTTTTATCTTCTTGTAGAGAGGAAGAACTACGGATACATCTATACCTTTCTCGTAGATATACTTTGGCAATGCACCAACAACATCTGCGAGACCACCTGTCTTAGCAAATGGTGCTACCTCTGAAGAAGCCATCAGCACTTTCATAAAAACACAATGTTAACAAGAAGTTGTCTAAAACACGCTATAACCTTATCTCTCTAAGATATTGTGCAGCACTTTCCGGTGGCACTGCATTTATATAAAATCCAGTACCCCATTCAAAGCCAGCCACACGAGTTATCCTGGGTATTATTTCAAAATGCCAATGGTAATAATCCACCGCCTGTTCGTTAAATGGGCTGGTATGGACCAAATAATTATAAGGTGGATGACTTATAGCAGTTTCTATCTTTTTTAGAGTGGTCTTTATAACATATCCAAGCTCTCCCAATAACCAATCTTCAGTTGCTTCGTAGTGCGATATATGACGTTTTGGCAGGATCCACGTCTCAAATGGAAAACGAGCAGCAAATGGTTCAAACGCTACAAAATTCTTTTCTTCCATAACAACTCGCACGCCGTTGGAAATCTCCTGTTTTATCATATCACAGAATAAACACCTGCCCCTGAAGTCATAATATTCAGCACAACGGTTCATCTCTGTTTTTACCCTTAGTGGCACTATGGGTGTTACTATTAGCTGAGAATGAGTATGCTCTAAAGAGGCACCAGCTCTTTCACCAACATTCTTAAATAGAAGTCCATATACCAATCGCTTATCTTTTCTTAAATCAACTAATCTATCTTTATATACCCATAGAACTTCTCTGACATTCTCATCAGATAGAGCTGTTATAGAAAGTTCGTGTTGGGGTGTTTCTATTATAACCTCATGAGCACCTATACCATTAATCACATCATACATACCTTCACCACGCTTTTCTAACTCACCCTCTACCATAAGGGCTGGAAACTTGTTTGGCACAACTCTTACCCGCCAACCAGCTTTATCGCGAGCGGAATCACCATTACGAAGCGCCGTTATCTCTGGTGGTGTTGTATGTTCGTTACCACCACAGAATGGACACATAGACATTTTTTTCTGCGGTGCTTCAAATTTAAAATCATCAGGACGTTTAGCCCTTTCAACCGCTATTATAACCCATCTGCCTGTAACAGGGTCTTTTCTAAGTTCTGGCATATTTACCTCTAAACCTGCCAATTTATCTTGTCGTAATCTTTAGACGGCACTTTAAACGACAAAGCATAATTGGACGGGAACCTTTCAGTAATACCACTTTCCTCTACCTCTAAGTAAAATTCTACTTCGTCATTCTCTACAAAACCAAGATTACTAAAGGCATAAGATGCCTCAACTATATCATCTATTGATACATTGTCAAACTTATTTAACTCAATCATAGCATTTTTAGGCTTACAGAAACAGACCGTTATCTTGGCAACGTTTAACCTATGTAATGAGTCGTCACTCTTCTCAATATCAAGCCGTAATAGAAAGTTGTTTTCATCAAATCCAAAATAAACATCACTTATAAAACTCCCCATGCTATTACTCATCGTAGAAAATTCTTGCCTCAGATTATAGTGACCAGCCGCAATCCACTCAAAATAATCGCTTCTCCTGCCATCTATTTTTACACTTAAAAGTGCCCATGGTTTAGTAAATATAATCTTACGCCTGACCACCTTTATAGGTTTATATAAGTTCTCTGGAATCTGCAATCCAGCCAAACGATAAACATTTACTATATGCTGTCTAAATAGTGCATCAAACTCTATATCAAGCGCTGAAGAAAAATCATCTCCAAACCACCAGAACCAATCACTACCCTCTGCAGCATATAGTGATTCTAATGCGTGCGTATATCTATTGTCATTACTTTTATGAGCTTCAGTTCTAAACGCCGCCCTTGCAGCGTTAACTAACTCCCATGCTTTTTTATCCTCCTCGTGCCCTGCCCATACATCAAAGCTACTGTTTATCCACGAACCTGCATATAAGTTATCTATTCTGTCAATAGGGGGATTACTATCTATGTAGTCAGATATTCTTACTGTTTCTATATCCTTCTCGTCACCCAATAAACCATATAAAGTACTCAAGAACTCTACACCATTACCACTGTAATGTTCCCACGGATTCTCACCATCTAAGATTATAGATATAATATATGGTTTATCAGAAACAGTGTCTTTTATAGCTCTTATACGTGATATAAGATCATAAGCTGCATCGCGTGGATGGGAATACTTATAACTAAAACCAATAAGGTTAGAAAGCTCCCTATCCCTAAATACTATAGATACATCACTATTTATACCATTGGCTCTATATGCTTTATACAATAACTCTGGTTTATCTATTATAGTACCCCTATTCCTATTAAATTTTACACCTATAGACCTTTCTAAAATCTCCTCATCAGTAGCAATCCACTTAATACCATTCTTGCTTACTACATCTATAATGTCTTTACTGACGCTACCCTCAGATGGCCACATACCATTAGGTAGCTTACCAAACAATCTGCAATAAATATCACAAGCCATCTTAACCTGCTCATCTCTATCCTCAGCAGGAATTAATGGTAATATAGGATGATAGAATGGGCTAATAGTTAGCTCCACTTGTCCTCTATCCTGTAACGCTTTCCACATACCTATCAGTTGTTTCATAATATCTATCTGTTTATGCAACACTATATCCCTCTCGTCTATAGTGAAGTTCCTATCTTTCTTTTTTAAAGCAGCTAATATGAAATCATCTTCTACGATTGTTGGATGAAACCATACCAGATTAGTCCATACCTGCAGGTCAATTATATCCTGCTCAGAAAATAGCGTAGCGTTCCTTACTTTACTATAAAGCTCATAATATCTGGGGTATGGTCTAAGCATATTCTCATAGTTAACCATAAAAAAGTTATTTAGTATGAAATCACGTTCCATCGCTGTAAGTTCATTGGGATGCTTCTTTGATAGGGAAAAGTAGATGTCAATAGCACTACCCTCTGTATAATCTAAAATCTGTGACAGAAGAACAGGAGAGAAATTAGCAGTGCATCTTATATGAGGAAATAACGAGAGTAGTTTTGCCATACCAAAGTAATCCTTTACACCGTGGAACCTTACCCAGGGCATACTAATAGTGCCTGTAGCTATATTCTTATAAAGAGGTTGATGAAAGTGCCACAAAAACGCTAAATAGATCTTATGCATAAAAACATAGCTCAATAAGAAAATTCATAGGATTGATACCAAAAGCATTCTACTGCTATTAATTAATATTTTCAAGAAAGATTATAGCTGAAGTTGACAAAGCTAACTTTCTATACTATACTAAAGTATATAACTTGAACAGTGCTCATGTTTCGCATTATATATTTAAAAGTCAGTTATATTCCTTAACATAATAAATGTATCATAATCCTGCAACACTCTGGTCTAAGGTAAATTCAAGCTTTTCAACAATAGTAGGTGAGAACAGATACAATAGTTGGATTAAAAACTCCAAACCGTTGATATTAGACGAGGATGAAATAGTCGTCTGCTTCGAAAGCACCTACATAAAAAATAAGATAGATCACCCATATAAGGAAATGTTCACAAACTGTGTACGAAATATAACTAATAGAAATACCAAGGTTACCTTCATAGTAGATGATACAATATTCATAAATAGTAAACTACATGCCAGTAACAACTCATCATCATCTACCTATATAACAACACCAAGGCAGCCAGCAATGACATTTGGTAATTTTATAGTAGGTAGTGGCAACAAATTAGCATATTATGCAGCAATGCATATATCTGAGAGCCAGAAACCTAACTTCAATACGCTGCTAATTACTGGACAAACAGGATTAGGAAAGACACATCTAATAAATAGTATAAATACCCATTTTGCTTGTAACAGTACCAAGGTAAACGTCATTTCACTATCCTGTAAGAATTTCGTAAGAGAGTACGTCTATTCACTACGAAACAGTAAGATAGAGGCGTTTAGACAAAAATATCGTTCCGCAGATGTATTATTGGTGGATGATATACACTTACTGGCAAATAAAAAGGAAACGCAAGTAGAGTTCTTACACACTCTCTGTTCTTTAGCAGAGCGAAATAAAAAGATAATAATAACAAGTGAAATGCACCCAAAACATATTGATGAATTCAACAAGAACATAACAGCACGATTAGAAAATGCAATTGAAACGCCAGTAAAAAACCCTGATTATGAAACAAGAGTAAAGTTTCTGAAGGCGAGAGGTGTAGATATACCAGTTGATTCGCTCGAGTATATTGCGAGAAATATAAATACTAACTATAAAGATATCCTGATTTGCCTATCAAATCTTATAAAATATAATAATCCTACGCTTATTACTTCTAAAGCAGTAGTAGCTGATTTTATTTGTAATTGGGGAGAGAAACTTTCGTTAGAAGACATAGCAAGGGTAACCGCTACTACCTTTGGAATAAAAATGAATGACATCTTCTCAGGAAAGAAAAATAAAACAGTAGCATCTGCACGCCAAGCGTGTTTCTATCTCTCACATAAGTTGACCAGTGAACCATTGGCAAAGATAGGCCGTTACTTCGGCAATAGAGACCACTCTACAGTTCTATTTGCATATAAAAAGATATCAATGAATAAGGAAGATGGACAAATAAAGCGTACTGTTGAAAAAATAGAGAAAGAATTAGAACATCTTAACAGGTAACTAATAAAATGGAGGCGAAGGGAGTCGAACCCTCAACCTCGTGAATGCCATTCACGCGCTCTCCCAGCTGAGCTACGCCCCCTTTTATGACAGAACAAAATACTTTATGTCGGTAATTACCCCTCTTCGCTTTACCTTAGGATGAAATATTGCTTTCACCTTTTTGCCCACACTGATCTTCGATGGTTCTGCCTTTATAATATGTATCAGAATAGTTGACGCACCATTTAACTTTATAGCCGCAATTATCTCAGGTTCCTTCAGCGGCTTGTTATCTACATCAACATAGCAAACCGTATACGTCTCTATTATACCCTCATCTAAAATCTCTACATACTCATTCAGTGTAGCAAAACATCTCTCACAAAAATACCTTGCCGGAACGTAGGTAAAATCACACTTATTACACCTTGTACCCAGCACTTTGCCTCTTTCCTTTAAAGCAGAGAAAAACTCGCCACCCGCTATACCTACAGTATATAGATTAGTTACTGGTATATCACCTTGCCATCCAGATAGATCTTGATTACAGTTCTTCCTTTCCATACAAAAATCTCTCAAATAGCCGTCCAATATTTTATATCCGTTATAGCTCCTATCCTTTCTTTCTCAGATTTCCATACAGCTCTGACTTTCATACCTATCTTCACCTTTTTGGGGTCAACACCAGCAATTAGATGCATTATTCCCATTCCTTTGGATGCACCGTCTATTTCTATAACCGCAGGTATCTGCGGCTTCTTTATACGCACCATATCCCAAGTAACATAACATATTGAAAACGTATTAACTACGCCTGTATCCTTCACATAAACCCATTCGTCCGTAGGTCTGAAGCACATCTCGCAAAACATCCTCGGCGGTATCATCACTCGCGCGCACTTATCACAGCGACGGGCTATGAGTTTGCCCTGTTTCAACTCCGCCAGATACCGCCCCATAGCAATACCAGTATCCCACGCATACTTGGCATTCGGTGCCCCTACAGTAGTAAAAACCCTCCCCTTCTCGAAATCGTCGGCTTTGAGATTCGTGCCTATTAGATTAGCTACATTTATCGTCATTTAATCCCCTTCCTTACCTTCATATTTTGCAACTAACTCCTCTACTTTCCCCACCAAATCCTGCGCTCTAAACGGCTTGGAGAGAAATTCATCCGCTCGCGACTTTTCCTTCCAATACGCATCATCCTTCCCACTATCTTTCGTTACAGCAGTGAGAATTATAACAGGTATATTCCTATATTGCTTACTGTCCTTCAAATCAGAACATATCTCGAACCCCGTCTTATTTGGCAACATAACGTCCAATATAATAAGGTCGGGCTTCTCCGTCATCGCCTTTTTATATCCATCCGCTCCATCTTCCGACTCTATCACATCATATCCCCTTTTCCTCAATGTGAAGGCAATTATCTCTCGAATATTTTTCGCGTCCTCGACTACAAGAACCTTTTTCATATTGTTATATATTAAATACCGCCCCAGCATCTCATTGCTAATATCAAACGCCAATAAATTAGGGGGAGCAGTTTATTTTTTCCGCGTCCTCTACTACCAATACTTTTTTCATAACTCAAAAAACACTAAATACCCATCACTACAACCGTTCCCACCTGCATCAAATCGCCCCACGCCTGTGCTACGCCTTTTTTCGGATTGCCCGGAACCTGACGTTTCCCCGCCTCCTGCCGCAATTGCCAGAACAACTCGCATATCTTCATCAGCCCTGCCGCCGCAATCGGATTCCCCACACCAAGCAACCCGCCCGACGGACATACAGGCATATTGCCATTACGTTGTGTGATGCCGAGTGCAGTTATCTCAGGCGCCTTGCCTTTATCAGCGAGTAATAGCCCCTCAAGATGATGCAGTTCCTTATACGCAAACGGGTCATACGGCTCGGCAATATTTATCTCTTTCTTCGGCTCTTTTATACCTGCCATATCATAAGCCATCCTCGCCGCCTTCTCTACATATCGTGGGTAATATAGATCTCTATTTGTCCAGTATGCCGTATCAAGCGACCAACCAACACCATCAAGCCAGACCGGCTTATCGGTGAGTTCTTTTGCCTTTTCTTCAGAAGCAAGTATTACAGCCGCCGCACCATCACTTGTAGGACTGACCATTAGCCGATGAACAGGCCAGGCAAGAACCTCCGACTCCATCACATCCTTTATAGTTATATCCATACCAAGTTGTGCAGACGGATGGTCAAGGGCATTCTTCTTATTTTTAACGGACACACGTGCTATATCCTCAATGGCTATCCCGTGCCGCGTCATATAGCGATTCATCTCGAGTGCGAATATCCAGAGCAGGTTCGGACCGAGCGGACGCTCCGTCGTGTGGTCAAATATTGTCAGGAACGCCCCCTGCGGATGCGGCTGACAACTCGACATCTTTTCTTCACACACTACCAAACAAGTATCGAAAAGCCCACTTGCTACGTGAAACCATCCGTGGATTGGTGCGAATACTCCCGTCCCGCCGCCCACATAGTTACGCATATAC
>MHYJ01000069.1:0-6181 GCA_001828445.1 Planctomycetes bacterium RBG_16_43_13 | reverse complement strand
CGTCGCTCAAATACTCCGCCTTCATATGAAGCCCGTCGAAGGCATCAGGTGCAGTCCCGTGAACGACACAGTCAATATCGTCAAGTGTGAGATTGCAGGAGTCGAGAGCCATCTTGGAGGCGCCGTATGAGAGTTCCTTCGCCGTCTCATTGGCACGACGGACAAACTTCGTTATCCCAGCACCTACTACTGCGACCTTTCTAAACCCCATATATTACACACCATAATACCAATAATCTGCACGGCGTCAAGATTTATTGGCTTATTGGAATGTTATAAAAGTCCGCTTAATTCGTCTATAGTAATTTCAGCGTCCTTTAGTATGGATTTTAGAACTTTAGGGTGTAGTATTTTACCTGCGTGATAAGGAACGGTCGCCCTTCTACCCTCTTTATTTTTGTAGATTTTATGACCACCGCTCTGTCGGGCGAGTAGGCCCCCCCTCCTCTCTAAAATTCTACAGACGTCCTTCGCAGTGATTCGCGGTAACTTACTCACACCTCTACCTCGATAGAGGTAAGATTAACCTGCTCTGGCTGAGAAATCGGCTCTTTTGACTTTACTCTATCCTCTATATGCAGGTGTATAGCATCCTTAATGTTACGGATTACCTCCTCGTAGGTACCGCCCTGCGTGTAGCATCCCTGCAATGTAGGACAATAGGCGAAATAGCCATCTTTGTCTTTCTCGATTATTATTGATAATGTCACCTTCCGCATATAGTTATGATAGCAGGTCTTTAGCTATTTGTCAATTAAATCTATGATTTCTGAACTCTGCCCTTTGTAATGGCACTTAGAAAATACGTAGGCAAGCGAGACGGGATAGGATAAACCCTTGAAATAAAATGATCGCTGTCCTGTCCCTATTTCCCCTGTTCTCATCCTTTTTTGGCTTTTCATTAATTTAGAATCGCTTCAAATAAGATAGTTTCACAGGAGTTTTCCGCCCACACGCTGGACAGATAACCGATGCTGTATCCTGTTCCTTGTTAATATCAGTAATGACCATACCACCTTCATGTACTTCAAGCTTAGCTCCGGGCTTTGCTTTAAAGCCAATCGTTCCACTACTTACGGTAAATATTATTTCCCCGCACCCTAGGCAATTTATATCTCCTTCTGTGCTCATATTCGTCTCTTCTCTCTTATATTAATAGGGACATCTCTCCCCATTACTTGGAGTCCTCGATTGCACAAATTGGGGGAACAACGTTTCAGTCATTGGATACATCATTTAACGGTTTATCGGTATTTGTCAACGAATATTTCTTTTTAACCAGCCAACTAATTACTTTTTGATAACTTCAAGCCCATCCATGTATGGTTGTAGCACCTTCGGCACACCCACCGAGCCATCCGCTTGCTGATAATTCTCAAGGAGCGCTATAACAGTTCTCGGTAACGCTATACCAGAACCATTCAACGTGTGGACAAACTTTACCTTGCCATCTTTATCACGGAAACGGCAATTCATACGTCTTGCCTGAAAATCCGTAAAGTTAGAACAACTCGAAACCTCCAGCCACTTGTCAACGCCGGGGGCGAATGCATCTATGTCGTATGTCTTCGCAGATGCGAAACTCATATCACCCGTGCTGAGCATCACTACACGATACTCGAGTTCAAGCAGTTGCAGTACCTCCTCTGCATTCGCCAGTAGTTTCTCAATCTCGTCGAAGGACGTATCAGGGTGGACAAATTTTACAAGTTCTACTTTGTCGAATTGATGGACGCGGAGCAATCCTCTTGTATCTTTACCATATGCACCCGCCTCGCGTCTAAAACAGGCCGTGTATGCGGTATAATATTTCGGCAGTTCATCATATTTCAGCACCTCGCCTGAGTGTATATTTGTTACAGGCACCTCGGCGGTTGGGATTAGGAACAGGTCGTCATCTTTCAGGTGATACATATCCTCCTCGAGTTTCGGCAGTTGCCCCGTGCCGAACATTGCCTGTCGCCCTGCCAGATACGGCGGCGATATCTCTGTGTAGCCGTGCTTTTTGGTATGCAGGTCTAGCATAAAGTTTATGAGCGCCCGCTCCAAGCGCGCACCTGCCCCCTTGAAAAGTAGAAAATTCGAGCCCGACAATTTCGGCGCCCGCTCAAAGTCGATTATGTCGAGTTCTGCCGCTATATCCCAATGCGGCTTCGGCGGAAATGAGAAATTCCTATGTTCGCCACACTGCTTGACATTTTTATTGTCAGATGCATCCCTGCCTATCGGGACATCCGCAGCAGGCACATTCGGAACCCACGCAAGCAACCCTGCGAGTTGCGCCTCGATGGTGCGGGTTTCTTCTTCCAACGTCTTTATCTCGTTACCAATCCTGCGGTTCTTCTCTATGAGTTGCTTATCTTCCCCGCCCGCCCTCTTTATTTTGGCGACATCCTTGCTTGAGGCATTCAACTCCTGCCGAAGATTATCAGTCCTGAACTGTAGTTCCTTTTTTCTATCATAGAGAGAGCAGATTACATCCACGTCCGCCCTCTTCTCGCCTTTATTCTGGATGGCTGATTTGACGAGTTCCCTGTTTTCGTAGATGAATTTCACGTCGAGCATAAGGGAGATACTACTCGCTCCACATAGGTAGGTCAATAAATTTCGAGCGGAAGCGGAGATGTTTACCTCTGTCCCAGAGGTAGTTTAGGAGTTTTGAGAGATTATTGAATAAGGTTCACACCGCTATTTACCTTGTGTTGAATAGGTACGTTGCTCTATGCGTTGCACTCCGTCCCCCCCTGTCACTATCACCGGGGTACCAGACCTATTTAGACAGCCCATCCATACCTGTATTTGAGGAATAAATACCTCGTGTCGAGGATCATCACCCCGTAGAAGTTTCTTTATCTCGTTCTCAGTATTATGGTATATATCCTTATACTTATTACTCACCACCGCTATCTGCTCTTGATAACTCTTATAATAATTTTGCTGCGCTATTGCGTTCCAAGAGTTCTCAAAATATTTGTTGTAAATTTGTGCTTTCTCGTTCTGATACTGTGGATTGTTTAAATCATCCTTATATTTTTCATATAATACTTTTATATCATATTGATACATTTTATTCACATCTACATCCTTATACTTTTCCTGGTACTCCTTGTGCCGCCTGCTCATAGTATCTGAGTATTCTTTCTGAATAGGCGCAATTTCATCAGTGCATTCCTTGTAACATTGTGTGTACTCATTCGCTATGGAGGTTAATTTGTCTATTTCTATGGGCGAGAGCCCAAGAAACTTCGCCGTCTTGTCAATAAGTGCCTCTTTATACTTATCATCTGTAATAATTTCCTTAATATGCGATAGTTGAACTATCTCTCCCCAGAGGTCACTTAACTTTTTTTGTTCAACCTTTTGTTTCTCTCGCTCGGTAGCAGTTCCACTTTCAGAGATGTGCTTTTTTTTAGATAGGGCATTATCTTTTTCATCTTTGGTTTGGCTAAGTAGTTCGGCATTATATTTCTTTAACTCCTCTACCTCTCGTTCGAGGCGAGAGAGTTCCTTAACAATCTCTTCGCTAACGTTGCCCTCATTGTAACTCCTCGCTTCAGAAGGTGGCTGAGACGCATTCTTGCTTGACATCTCCTTATCAAGTTTATCCTGTAATTCTACGATTTCAGCTCTGTAGCCCGATAACTTTATGATGCTATTTACGAGTAGCACTGCACAGATAAGTAACCCTACTCCTAATACGGTTGTGGTCTTTTTCATATCACCATCCTCTTGTAAGAAATAAATGTGTATCCTCTATATTATTAGACGTTGTAACTAAATAAAAACCTCGTTAAATCTGAGGATAAAATACCATCATACTCTATTATACTCCAACCCCTCACTTCGCCGCTGTTTCTTTTTTCTTGTCGGTTGTTGGCGGGGTGGCTGGCTTGTTGTCCGCCTGTTTGGCGCCCTGCGGACTGCCCCCTTTATCCGCTTGCTTCTCTGTTGGTTTGGTGTCCTTCGGCTGTTCTGATTTCTCGGGCTGTTTATCCTCTTTTGTAGTGGTATCCTCGTCGGCAATTAGCTCAACGTATGCCGCGGCGCCCACCTTCTCCTCTACCTTCGTAGCCCTGCCTACACGTTCTCTCAGGTAATATAGCTTCGCCCTGCGGACATTGCCCTGCTTCTTCACAACTACTTTTGCGACGTTAGGAGAATGTAGGGGGAATATCCTCTCTACGCCCTCGCCCTGGACTATACGTCTGACGGTGAATGTCTCTGATGTGCCGCCGCCTTTTTTCTTTATAACCGTGCCTGAGAATATCTGTATCCGTTCCTTCTCGCCTTCCTTTATTTTCACGTGGACGTCCACTGTGTCGCCGACATTTAATAGCGGGACGTGCTTCTTAAGAAAGTTCTTCTCGATGAAATCCATTGTTCTCATATAGTTCTCCTTTCTAAATACGGAGTGCGGATTTCGGAATGCGGAATATTCATTATCCCGCACTCCACATTCCTCATTCCGCATTTCCAATCAAGTCCGGACGGCGAGCCAACGTCCTCTTTTCTGTTTCCTTCGCTCTCCAATTTTTTATATCTGCGTGGTTGCCTGATAGAAGAACCTCAGGCACAGGCATCCCTCTAAACTCCTGCGGTCTCGTGTAGTGGGGATATTCCAACTTCCCGTTTGTAAATGATTCCTCTTTTAACGACTCGTCGTCCCCTACAACACCGGGAATAAGTCGCACGACCGAATCCATCACAGAAAGGGCAGGCACTTCACCACCAGAGAGAACATAGTCACCAATAGAAATCTCAAACGGCTTAAGCCCTTCTACAACCCTCTCGTCAAAACCCTCGTAGTGCCCGCATAAAATTATCAGCCCCGATTCTTTAGCTAAGTCCGTAGCGGTCGCCTGATTATATTTTGCACCCTGTGGCGTCAATAATACCAATTTTGAGTTGGCTCTTCCATTCTCTCTCAGATGCTCGACTGCACGGAAGACCGGTTCAGCCATTATCACCATCCCGGGCCCGCCGCCATAAGTGGGGGCGTCAACCTTCCTGTGCTTATCGGTCGAGAAATCCCGCAGGTTCACTATGTTAATGGTAACGAGACACTTCTCCTGTGCGATACGAGGGATGCTCTCATTGATAAAACCCTCAAACACAGAGGGGAATAATGTTACTATGTCTATTATCATAAAGTTATTTTTATGAAAGAAACGGAGAGTAATTCTACTAAAAGTTAATGCTATGTCAAGAACTATTATGGGATGGTAACACTTGCAATACAAAACCAGAAACGATAATCTTTTATTATGTTTACAGGCATAATCGAGCATAGCGGAAGGGTAACTGCAATCTCTCGCACCGATAAGGGCGCCTGCCTTACTTTATATATCAAAGGCATAAGAATCCATAAAGGCGATAGCGTTGCGGTAAATGGCGTTTGTCTCACAACCATCTCTGCTAAAAATGGCGGATACTCGTTTGATGTTGTTTCAGAAACGCTCTCCCGAACAGACATCGGAAAATTCACAGTTGGCTCAATCGTAAATATAGAATTACCTATGACGACAAACAGCAGATTCGGAGGGCATTTCGTTCAGGGACATATAGACGGCACAGGTAAAATTCAGGGCAGAGAAACAGTGGGCGAGGCAATCCTTATGTG
Source organism: Planctomycetes bacterium RBG_16_43_13 (assembly GCA_001828445.1). The sequence continues at coordinate 561 of MHYJ01000069.1, read as the reverse complement.
GATAAAAGTTGAGCCACCCATAGCGGATATATTAGTAGAAAAGGGTTCCGTAGCTGTGGATGGCGTCAGCTTGACTGTGGTGGATGTAACAAATGATGCTTTTTCAGTTGCACTAATTCCCTACACGCTCGAAAAAACCACCCTCGGCAGAAAATCCATCGGCGATACAGTTAATATAGAGACGGACATAATAGGCAAATATATAAAGAAATATCTGAAAGAGGGAAGGAAGCAAGGTAACGTTACCAAGAAATTTTTAGAAGAGGCAGGGTTTGTATAATATATTATCTGCTTAATCCAATCAAGCCAATCAGGGTTCGTATATCTTCTTCCTCGTATTCGAAGCCGATACCGCCCATAAATTCAGGTCTGTCCGTGATGCGGTTGGCACCTGCGTAGAGTTTGATATTCCTGAAGAATCCGCTCTGTGCAAGGGCGACCTTTCCGTATGCCCGCACAAGGGCACCATTTATTTCTTCATCCATATCCTCATTCGGAACGCTATTATAGGCATCCCTGCCCTCGACGGTCAAGAGGACGGGATACTTGAAAAAGAGCCAG
>MHYJ01000068.1:7670-12731 GCA_001828445.1 Planctomycetes bacterium RBG_16_43_13 | reverse complement strand
GCTCATCTTTTTAGCCCCCATCGGTCGTGGGTTGTCCTCTAAACCGTCAATCGCAGAAATGATTTGGGACACAATTTTAGCAGGCAGGGCTAATATCTCTCTTCGTGCCCTGTTCTCTATATCTACATTATAACTCAAATGCGACCCTTTCGCTTTAGTTCTTGTTTCACCTTCTTCCAAGGTTGGAAGCCCGTCGCCTCGCGGATGGCACCATCCAGGTCGTATGCGTCGAGAATATCCTCTAACTTCTCACGAAGTGCCTGCTCTACGACGAAATTCTTACGCAACCCTAATTTATGGCATATCTCGTCTAATGCCTTTTTTATGTCAGACGGCAACTTGGTGGCGAATGCTTCATTCATTATAAGTATCCTCCTTCTAACTTTATCTTACCATAGTAAGATAAAGAAAGCAAGAGAAAACGCAAGGGTAATAATTCTACTGCTCAATTATAAATTTCCCCAAACTTTTGTTCTATCCATAGATAAAGTGTTGGAACAATCAATAGCGTCAGAATCGTTGAAGAGATAATCCCGCCAATTACTACTGTAGCGAGTGGTCTCTGCACCTCTGCTCCTATTCCAGTATTTAAAGCCATAGGCAAAAAGCCAAAGCTTGCCACCAAAGCAGTCATTACTACTGGTCGTAGTCGAATCAATGCACCCTTTATCACGGCTTCCTTAAGCGGCGCACCTTCTTGTCTTTCCTGGTTAAAAAATGTTACCAACACCATAGCATTTAAAATCGCTATACCGCTGAGGGCTATAAATCCTACCGCCGCCGAGACACTAAAATTGATACCGCATAAGTAGAGTGAAAATACCCCTCCTGTCATTGCTAAAGGAATACTCACATAAACAAGTATTGTCTGCCGGAAGCTATCGAAGTATCTCAGGAGGACGAAGAAAATGACAATAAGCGTCAGCGGCACTATTATCTTCAGCCGACCGCTTGCCTTCTCTAAATTTTTGAACTGCCCTCCCCACCATAGAGTATATCCTTGCGAGAGTTCGAGCTTTTCAGATAGCGTATTTTTTGCCTCTTTAACAAATCCCTCTGTGTCTCGCCCCATAAGATTGATAGAGACAGCTGCGTAACGGTCTCCATGTTCATGGGCGATAGTCGTTACCTGCTCCTTTTGTTCGATAACCGCAAGTGATGAAAGAGGCACCGTCCCTCCCTCTGGTAATCCTACAGGCAAGCGAGCAATCTCTTTTGGGTTATCACGGTATATCTCGTTTAGCCGAACCACTATAGGGAAACGCCACTGATACTCGTAGAAACTGCCAACCTGCTGACCACCCATAGCCATCTGGACGAGATTGTTTACCTCCTGAATATCTATACCATAGCGGTTTATGTTATTATAATCGAGTTGCACATTAAGCACTGGGCTTTTAGTAATCGCTGTAATGGGGTCCATCTCAACCTCTGATGCACCTGGTATCTCCTTTAGTATTTGTTCGGCTTGTTCTACAAGCTCCATAAGCTTCTCTAAATCCTTACCATAGATACGTAACGTTACATCAGCACGGCTACCTTCGAGTAATTCGTTAGTTCTCATCTCAATGGGTTGACTTTGCATAATCTCCTGACCAGGCACTTTCTGATCAATCTCTTCCCGCATTGCCTGAAAAAGCCCATCTTTATCGCGTCGAGAACCGCCTTCTGAAAGCGGCCACTTTCCTATGTCTTTTTTTAGAATTACAAAGGTATCAGAAAAATTCACGCCCATCGGGTCAGTGGCTGACTCTGCCGTCCCAATTCTGGAAAATACATACTCTACCTCACCAAAACTGGCTATGACCTTATCAGATTGCTTTTGCAGGCGAATGGATTCGTCCATGGCAATACTGGCATCTCTTGTTAAATTTATTACCATATCGCCTTCATTTAGCGGTGGCATAAAGTCCGACCCAAGAGCAAAAAAGACCAAAAGGGCAAGTAGAGCCATAATACCAACGGGAACAAGAACCAACTTGCGATTTGTTAGAGTTAGGTCAAGGATGGGGGTATAGAGACGGCGAATGATGCTAAATAACTTTGTTTCTTCCGCTTGGTCCTTATTTTTGATACTTTTTCGCAAGAATAGATATGCTAAAATCGGCATTAATAAAAGAGCGACTAATAGTGAGCCCCCCAACGCCATTAAGACAACCTGCGCCATTGGTTTAAAAAGTTTTCCTTCTATTCCTTCCAAGGCAAAGATAGGCACATAAACCGCCATAATAAGCAGTAGTCCTATTGTAACTGGGGCAATTACCTCTTGGACGGCATCAAGTATAACGCTCATTCTTTTTGTTGAGGTCATCTCTCTCTCTTCCTTTGCCATACGTCTTGTTACATTCTCGATAATGACAACCGCCCCGTCAACGAGTAAGCCGAAGTCAATAGCGCCCAGAGACATCAGATTAGCAGAAATGCCGAAATATTTCATACCAGCAGATGCAAAGAGCATCGAGAGTGGTATAGCAAGCGTAACGATAATCGCAGCCCGCAGATTGCCCAATATAAGTAGCAGGATAATAATAACCAGTATTGCTCCTTCGATTAGATTCTTTGCAACCGTATTTACGGTCGCCTCTACTAAGAAGCTGCGTTTATAGAGAATTTTTATCTCGACATCTTCTGGGAGAACGGGCATTTCTGCCAGAGCGTTCTCGGCATCTCTGGCAACCTGACGAGAGTTAGCACCACTAAGCATAAGAACTGTCCCTAAAACCACTTCTTCTCCATCATAGGTAGCGGCACCCATACGTTGGGCAAAGTCCTCTCTTACCTCTGCTATATCTTTCAGTTGAACTGGCTTGCCTAAAACATCTAACTTTACAGGTATTTGACGAATAGGGTCTAAACTATCAATAGAACTTGTGGTGCGAACTATAATCTGTTTACCTTCGTTCTGTATGTATCCACCGCCAAAGGTCTCTCCGATAGTTTCTACTTTATGAACTATTTCCTCTATGCTCAAGCCATTCTGCTCGAGGTGAATCGGGTCTACGTCTATGTGAATCTCCTTCTTGTAACCACCGTTTGAATCCACCTCTGCGACACCGGAAACTTCCGCCTTTATATACTGCCTGATAATGAGATCCTGAACCGTTCGCAGATATGAAAGTCGCTCCACCTCACTTTTTTGAGAGAGCGGTGTGCCTGATTTAGGCAGGACAGCATACATAAGCACCTCTCCTAATCCAGTAGTAATAGGTGCAAGCTCTGGCGAAAGTCCCTCGGGCAGATTCTCTCTCACGCTTTGTAGTCGCTCCGAAACCTGCTGCCTTGCCCAATATATATTTGTCTCATCCTCAAAGATGACAGTTACCTGTGATAAGCCATATTTTGAAAGAGAACGGACTTCTTTGACATTTGGAATACCGCCCATCTCTGCCTCTATGGGGTAGGAGACCACTTTTTCTGTCCGTTCAGGGTCGATCGCCCCAGTTTTAGTATTGACGACTACCTGAATCGGCGTAACATCAGGAACAGCATCAATAGGAATCCGCAGTAAGAAGTAGCCGCTTATTATAGCGAACACTCCAAAGATTAGTAAAACCCACATCCGCTGTTTAAGAGTTATATCTATTATTGCTTTATGCATTATCTACCTCCTTAAAAAGTTGTAAGTTCTGAAATAATGTTTCTTTCTCCTGACAACAAAAACAACGTGGTAACCTTTTCCATCAGTAAATAGTGTGCCTCAAGCACTCGATTAAATGTTTCAGATGTCTCTGTATCAAGTTCCAGAAAAACCAACAGGTCTACACGACCTTTGCGAAATTCCTCATCTGTTTCCTTAAGCTCATTCTCCATAGTAGAGAGCAAAGTATTATGATATTGTAGAACCCTCTTGCGCGCCATCTCTAACTCAACCAAGAGTGCGGAGAGCGAACTATCGAGCTGGCGATATTGGAAATCTAAAGCACTCTTTTCTGCTTGGATATTCTTCTCGGCGCTTCTAATTCCCTTCTCGTTTTGGTTAAAAATGGGGAGAGGTAGAGATATTCCAATTCCCATTGTTTTCTCTCTCTCTTGCGTTCTACTTTCATCATAGAAGGTGGAAACTGCAAAGTCAGGTAATGCCTCTTTTTTTGCAAGCTCCGTTTCCTTAGTAGCAATAGTTACCAACAGTTTCTGGGCAGAGACGTCAAGATTATTTTCTATCGCCTTACTCAGCCAGTATTCTTTATCAGGTATGCGTTTGCCATTGAAGCGAGGTAGTTCTATGTCAGGATAATCTCCTCCTTTCAGGGCAACGTAAAGGTTAATCCTCTCAAGAGAAGCATTTAGCTCAGCTTGACTTCGTAGGCCATCTGCTGTTAGATTTCTTATGCGACTTTCTACGATACGGCTTTCTGCCTTTTTCTGTGGCGAAGCGAAAGGACGACTCGTAAGAAATGAACGTATAAGTTCAAAACGCTTCTGTCTTTCTTCCACAAACTTTACCTTTTCTCTGTTAAAGGTATACTCATATGCAAGACGTACCACATCTACAGTTACAGAAAGCTCTGCATCACGCTGTCTAACATTTTCTACATCTGCCTCAAGGTCTATAATGCCAGCTCTAAGTTCCTGCTTGCCCGGGAAATAAAATGGCTGTGTCAAAGCCACTCCATAGGATGGTCCACTGGAGAATGGTCCGCCATCTGATAAATATTTTTTTCCTCCTGATATATCCAGAGATGGATTTTGCCAAGCTCGTGCCTGCATAGCAGCAAATCTTTTACCTTCAACGCGGGCTTTGTATGAAGAGATATAATCGCTATTGCTTAATGCTCGCTCCACTAAATCAGCCAAGGTATATTTTCCCTGTTCGGTTTTTTTCTCTTGTGCAGGTATATGTGGAACTGTCAAAAAAAGTAAAAATATTAAAAGCCCAAAATATTTCATATTCCCTCCTTAATTAAAATTAGAAACAAAAGTTATTTCCATTCATATAATTTATCTACTTCAGCACTCCCTTCTTCAACTCCCTCTCCCTCAGCCACGTAAAAATTACAGGCGTAACGACCAGTACGTGTAGGAGCGACGAGAACATCCCGCCGATTATTGGCGTAGCGAGCG
>MHYJ01000068.1:7335-7576 GCA_001828445.1 Planctomycetes bacterium RBG_16_43_13 | reverse complement strand
GAGCAACGCCCCCTCCATCGCCGCCTCGCGGATTATTTCTGGAGTGAGCGGCACGCCCGAGTCAATCCGTTTCTGCAGTGCCTCTTCCAAATAAATTACCATCACGATACCCGTCTCTGCTGCCGTGCCGAAGAGTGCGATGTATCCGACCCACACGGCGACGGAGAAATTGTAGCCCATAATCGCCTGAAAAATAAATCCGCCCGTGAGTGCGAACGGGATTGCCATAATCACGTGCGCC
>MHYJ01000068.1:7214-7304 GCA_001828445.1 Planctomycetes bacterium RBG_16_43_13 | reverse complement strand
GGATGACGAGGAGGCAGATGGGGAAGACGATGAAGAGCGTGTTGCGGGCGCGGATTTGGTTCTCGTATTGTCCGCTCCATTCTATAAAAT
>MHYJ01000068.1:4925-7174 GCA_001828445.1 Planctomycetes bacterium RBG_16_43_13 | reverse complement strand
TGCCTCGTCAACGAAAGAGCCGACGTCGCGCCCTCGGCAATTCAGATAGACGATGCCGCGTAGAAGCGTCTTCTCACTGGAGATGGCGGCGGGACCGATGGTAACCTTTATGTCGGCTAATTGCACGAGCGGGATTTTAGCTCCGTTCGGTGTATCGACATAGATTTTTCTGATTGCTTCGATATCTTCCCTGTGGGCGCGGGCGTAGCGGATGCGGACGGGGTAACGCTCCCTGCCCTCGATAGTGGTCGTGATGTTTTTGCCGCCGAGAGCGACCTCGATGACGTCGAAGATGTCTTGCTTCGTCAAGCCGTAGCGGGCGATTTCGGTCGGCTTCGGTGTGATTTCTATGTAGGAAGCCCCATTTATCGGCTCGACGAATACGTCCACCGCGCCGGGAATCTGCTTCACCACCTCCGCAATCTCCTGTGCCTTCTTCTCTATATTAGCCAGCACCTCGAGATTATTCTTCCCACTTCCATAAACCTTTATCCCCACCTGCGTGCGGATACCGGTAGATAACATATCAATTCTATTTATGATGGGCTGGGTCCATATATTGCCTACACCAGGATACCTAACTTCTGTATCCATAACATCATCTCTTAATCTTTCCTTTGTATATTGGACTAATAAATCCTTTTTTCCAAGTTGCTTTACTATCGATGATATGATATCTCTTGTTTCACTTTCAGTGGGTTTATTGATTATAAAATCAGAAAAATCACCTTCCTCCACCAATTTCTCAAATACACTTATGCTTACTTTTTCAAGTTCGGCTGGTAGCGACTCTAACATTATATTATACGTTTTCTTGTCACCAACCTTATTACGCGTAAACCTATCTATAGAAAGTGTTGCATTCCTTGTGAATTGTTTCGCGAGTTTGACCATAATATTATCAAGGTCGCTTTCGAACGTTGCTATCTCTTCACGGGAGCGTTTCTCGAATGCCCTAATCTTTTGTGATTTCTCATCAGGAGATATATTTTCTGCCTCAATTTTTTGCCTCTCTTCCGCTAATCGCTCCATAAAACCGTCCCAACGCGTTTTTGCGACATCTTTAAGGAATTTTAAGTTTCCTGATTTTGTAAAATGTTCAAATATATCCTCGAATATGTTATTGCACACATCCTCTCGAATTGCCCTCTTGGGCCATTCGTTGTAAGGCCGCAAGTTCACTACTGTTTCAAACATACTAACTGGTGCGGGGTCTGTGGATGTCTCAGCTCTGCCGCTTTTACCAACTACTTGCAGTACTTCTGGAAACTCGCGCATCTTGCCGTCCTGATATTTCATTATCTCCACAGCGGCTGTGAGTGAGACGTTCGGCGCAGTTATAGGCATAAATAACAGGTCGCCCTCATCCAGTGGCGGCATAAACTCCCTGCCCAAGCCCTTTGTTATCTTCGTATTGAGCAGGTTTGTGGCACTACTTACTGCATCATAATATCCCGGCAGTATCTCTTTTCCTGTTATCACGGTGGCTAACTCTACTGGCAATCTAAACGGAGCGAGTAACACCTTTCCTGCTCCAAATGCAAGGCACAATCCTATAAGAAAGAGAGAAAGAGCGGATGTGATTGTAATCTTTTTATGAGTAAGCCCGAATCTAAGCAATGGTTCATAAAAAAACCTTGCTGCCTTCATCACGATATTTTCTTCTTCACTGTGTAGTTTGCCCTTTATAAAAATTACACAAAAAACCGGGACGAGGGTTACGGCTATTATTGTCGCGCCAATCATAGCGAAGGTCTTCGCGAAGGCGAGTGGGTGGAAGAGTTTGCCCTCCTGACCAATCAGCGAAAATACTGGTATGAAGGCGATTATTATTATTGTCATAGAGAAGAATATAGGTCTGCCGACCAGTTTGCACGCACCAAGTATGACCTCCCACGCACGTTTTTTGTCTTTGGACGGGTCTACGCCCTCCCGCTCTAAATTCCTGAAGGCATTCTCGGTTACCACAATTCCCGCATCCACCAGCACGCCCACTGCTATCGCTATCCCGCCCAGCGACATTATGTTTGAGCTGATGCCGAATATCCGCATAAATAAAAATGAGATTAGTATCGCCAGCGGTAGGGGGAGCGTTACAATCAATATGCTCCTGAAGTGCATCAGAAATATTATGTGCGCCAACGTTACCAATATTATCTCCTCAATCAGCGCATCCTTTAACGTATTCACCGCACGTCCTACGAGTAAACTCCTGTCATAGAACGAAACGAGCCGCACGCCAGCCGGTA
>MHYJ01000068.1:1633-4874 GCA_001828445.1 Planctomycetes bacterium RBG_16_43_13 | reverse complement strand
TTGTGTTGACGCCGTAGCGGGCGACTATAACACCTCCGACTGCGTCCTCGCCGTCCTTCTCAAGCACGCCCCGCCTAAACTCCGGTCCCAACTGCACTGCAGCAATATTTTTCACATAAATCGGCGTCCCGCTGCTTGAGCCGACTGCAATGTTCTCTATATCCTCGATGCCCTTTATCCAGCCAACACCCCGTACTATGTATTCGAGCCCCGCCCCTGCATCCTCCACAACCTTTGCCCCAACACTGTTGTTGCTCTTCATAACAGCGTCCATCACGGAGGAGAGCGGAATCTTGTGTTGATGCAGGGCATTCGGGTCTATGTCAATCTGATACTGCCTCACGAATCCGCCGATAGAGCCCACCTCCGCCACACCAGTTACGGAGTTTAGCTGGTAGCGTATAAACCAATCCTGCAAACTGCGGAGTTCCGCTGGATTTAGTTTTGATTGTACGAGGGCACTCCCATCAATAGGGCAGTTGCCCGGCTCTTCGTAAACCATATTTTGATGTTGTTTGTCCTGACAGTAGTAACCGTTCTCGAGCGTGTACCAAAAAACCTGTCCCACGCCTGTGGCATCAGGTCCGAGTATTGGCACTACGCCTGGCGGCAGACCGCTCCCAGCAATAAGATTTAGTTTCTCCAGCACGCGCGTCCTTGCCCAATACAGGTCGATATTGTCGTTGAAAATTATGTAGATAATCGAAAAGCCGAACATCGATTGCGAGCGGACGACCTTCACGCCGGCAAGCCCCTGCAGGTTCGAGACGAGCGGGAACGTGATTTGGTTCTCGACCTCTTCGGGGCTTCTGCCGAGCCAATCGGTGAAGACGATTACCTGATTTTCGGAGAGGTCGGGGATGGCGTCGATGGGCGTGGTCATCATCGCCCAATATCCTGCGGCGGCGACGGCAGTGAAAAATAGGACGACGAGGAACTTGTTCCGCATCGCCATCTCGATTAGTTTGTTTATCATTTTTTTGTCTCCTTTATTTTTGGTTTTTCATCTTCTCTATTTCTTCTTCGCTAACGCCTAACTGGCGGAGGGCATCTTCAGCATACTTATAATAGTACGTATAACACGCATAAGACCCATCATTCGCCAATATAGATTTTATATTCTCTACTACCTCTTCGGAAATATAATCTATTGAGCCAAGCTTCGCTAAGGCTATGCCAGCACATCCATGAATCATATTGTCTGTATCGCTCTCGTTGATGAGAAGGAGAGTTTTTATATCATCTATCGCATCTTTTGCACCAAGCTCGCCGAGGGCAATAGCTGCACCACTGCGAACAAATGCATTATCGTCATTTAGTAACTCTCTTATCTCAGGTATTGCCTCCTTTGCTCCAAGTTTACCAAGGGCAAGTGCTGCGTACTCGTGAACATATGTATCATTATCTTTTAGTAACTTTCTTATCTCTGGTATCAACTCTTTTGCACCAAGCTCGCCGAGCGCAATGGCCGCATCACTGCGAACATATTTATCTTTATCATTTAGTAGGTCTTTTATATCAGGTATTGCTTCCTTTGCTCCCAGTGTGGCAAGTGCTTCAGCTGCACATCCCCGAACATATGCCATCCTATCCTTTAATAGATTTCTGATATATGGAATTGATGCAGGCACCTTTCTACGCCACCCACAATGAGCCCCTTCTGCTATGGCACATATTATCTGTTTCTCCATTTCCGATAGCCCCTTTCCGCCATCGCGAAGCACCACCCCTATTACTCCTGCTACATCTTCACTCATTACATTGTACTGGGGTATGCTGTTCTCATCCATTTCAGTTATCTTCTGAAGTATCTTAAATCTCATTTTCGCATTGTCTGTTGATAAGTCCCTATAAATGTCAGGATACCACTTTAGCAAGCTATCTGAAAATTTTACCCCGAGCACATTTAAGATTACCTTCGCTCGCCAGACAACCTCTGCGTCCCTAATGGAGAGTGCCTTCTCTACATAGGGAACTGCGGGTTTTCCGATTAGTATGAGTTCGTTCGTAGCATTCTCACGCACCTTTTGGTCGTTGTCGTCCAGTTGTTTTATTAGTTTCTGTATCCGCTCCGCTGACTCCGAATCCTGAACTTTGAACTCTGAACTTTCCTTCTGCTGTGTGGTACATCCAACGAAAGCAAAAAGCGTAAAGGCAAAAGCGAAAAACCACATTAGTTTGTTTATCATAGGAGTAAATCCTTTCGCATTATCGAAACATTTATGTTATTATTCTAATAGCCAGCCCCTACGGAAGAGCGAGAGAGAAATAGGGAATTCAAGTAAATCACAACTCCTCCGCGGGTGCTGGCATTTCTCATTTTCTGTTATCCTCTTCTAAGTTTGCAACTCCAAAACTCGCTTAATGCTTATGCCCACCCGGCATATTCCCGCCCTTCGGATGGTCGTCTTTATTCTCAGCCGGTGGCTCCTCTACGTCGAAGTCGAAGGTAACTGTGAACTCCTTCTCCTCTTTCTCCGGCTTGAACTCCCAGTCGAGCTGGTAACTGCCCACCGCAGTTATCTTGCCCTCGTAGGTATAAGGAGCACCTTTAGTTATACGTGATAGTTTGTCCTTGACTGTCTTTCGTATCTTTGCCTTCTCCATATCCATCTTACACTTAGGGCATTTACCCGACTTCTCGCTCTCGCCGCCTTTACACCCCATAGGACATTTATAGCCGTCCACCATTTTGCAGAGTTTCAAATCAGGTGGTGTATCGAGGTAAACCTCATTGCCGTCCTTCGTTATGGTGAACTTGAACGTGGTCGTCTTGCCTGTGAATATGCCGTCCTCCGAAACCACTGCCTTTACTGTGTAGCCGTTTGTCTCCTTCTCGCCCAGGTTCTTCTCGGCGAATGCGATGCCGAAGAGGGCTATAACTATTAGTAGGGCGGTTATTACTGTGAACGTCTTTGTGAACATATAAACCTCCATTAAAAACAAATTCTAAATCCTAAACTCTGAACTCAAAACTCTGAAACTTCACTAATGCTTATGTCCTTCACCATCGTGTTCGTCTTTATCGTCGTCATCCTCCTTGTCGTCAGATGCCTTTTTCTGGCACATAGGGCAACCACCCTTGCCGCCTGCCATTTTGTCGTGGTCGTGCTTGGTGTCGCCTTTCTCGCACATCTCACACTTGCTGCCTTCTGCCTTCTCATCCTTCATCATAGAACAGCCACCCGCGGTTGTGCCATCCTTTTCCATCATCTCCTTGCACTTTTTGCACTTCATATTG
>MHYJ01000068.1:0-1054 GCA_001828445.1 Planctomycetes bacterium RBG_16_43_13 | reverse complement strand
GGGTATTGCCTCCTTCGCCCCTAATTTCCAGAGCGATATAGCGGCGGACATACGGACGACCGGCTCGACGTCCTTCAGATGCGCTATTAGTTTTTGCTTGTCTTCCATATTTTACTCCTTAAAAACTCATTACTTTATCCCCATCTTATCCGCAATTGTATCGAGGAAGGCGCCGAGTGCCTTTCTACGACGAATCGACCTTTGCTCCTTATTACGTAGTATAGAACGTATATTTTCTCTAAGTGCCACGACTGCAGGAGTATCGGGCTGTGGGGGGAGCGTTAGCTCTATGACCTCGCTACCTGCACTGCGGAGCGGTCCGTGCTCAGGGCTATCCGCTATTACTGTCTCTGCCTGTAGCAGGACGAAACCACCGTGGAGTTCATTGAAATTTACATCGAACTTACCCCATCGTGATTCACGTGCCCTGAAGGTCGTCAGGGCAAATTTACCGTCGGATGTCGGTATGTCGAATATCTTAGCTATGTGTGGACCAGAGTTTGCACTTAGGTAGATTACCTCCACCCAGAGACGCCATTTCCTCTCGTAGTGATTGAAAAGATTCCCGTTCTCCAACTCGCCTACGATGGCAACGTCGCCATTAGGGAGTATTTCATACCTTGCATACTTAAAACATGGAGAGGGAGGCGGTCCTGAGGGAAGAGGCGCCTTATCGCGTGGATAGGCGAGGTTACTCGTCCCAGCTAAGATATTACACCTCAAATACGCACTTTGTCCACTCATCAGGACGCCTCTTTTCCAACTGATTATACCGATACGTCCTGTTGTCATTCGCTTTTCCTGTTCATAAGCGGAGCCGAGCATTTTGGCATACGCCTCCCACTCCGCACGGCGGACCGCGCTCAGGAAACGCCAACGAGGTGATACCTCAGCTATTATCCTGTGTATTTTTGCCTGTTCGGCTGTAGGTGATTGCCGTATTTCGCTGGGCATACTCCTCGTAACGAGCATACCCTTCCACTGCGTAGCAACGACCTTATCGCCCAAACTTATTACACCCCTTAGGTCGCGGAAACTTCTGCCGATTGCCATA
>MHYJ01000067.1:15009-18005 GCA_001828445.1 Planctomycetes bacterium RBG_16_43_13 | reverse complement strand
GCATCCTGTGGACGGATGATGACGTGGGGCTTCTGTTTGCCCTGCCCCTTACTCCGCCTCCTCGGATGGAATGAGAACCCGAGTTCAGGAGAGAAATATTTATCTGAAAGCGGTTTCATCTGTATATGCTAGCAGTGTCAAACCTACTGCATTTGCTGTGTATAGTTTCTTTGTTTTTTACTATCCCTTAGAATTTTCCAATATTCAGGGGCATTTACTCTGTTATTGATTGTCGCCCTTTTCACAGTAGAGCCACTTGCTGTATCTACGTTATTTTTCACCTGTAAAGTCGCCCCTTTTCTCTGATAGATAACACTAAATTTACTCTCTCTATCAAAAAGCGACTTTTCATTAATACCAACCTTCTGCTTTATGGTTGACAGATAATCGCCATTTATCTCATAGCCGATAGAGTTTCTCTTTAATTCCTTCGCAACTTTTGTTGTGGTGCCGCTTCCTAAAAATGGGTCCAGCACCGTCTCGCCAACGAAGCTAAACATCTTTATAATTCTTTTTGGTAGTTCCTCCGGAAAGACAGCTATATGACCGTCATCCTGTTTTGCACCTGCAAAATTCCAATGCCCTGTAAAATATTTCCTCCACTCCTCCTTTGTCAGGACAGATTGCTTTTTAATCGCTGGCGATACACTATTAGGTGTCTTGCCGAGCTTCTTGAACAGTAAAATGAACTCGTAGTCAATAGTAATCATTCCGTTACGAGGATAAGGAAAAGATCCCATAACGGACGCACCACCCGTTGTATTCATTGTCGTTACCTTTTGCCAGATGATTGCTCCCATATAATCAAATCCGACTGATTCGCAAAATCTAATAATTTCCTCGCGGATAGGGATGACCTTATACCTGCCGTAGGTTACTGCTCTGGCAAACTGGTCGCCTATATTGATAACCATACGACACCCATCCTGCAAGACGCGATGGCATTCAGACCAAACTTTATTTAGATTGCCTATATATTCCTTATAACTGTCGTTAAATCCTATCTGATTTTTATTGCCATAGTCCTTAATCTGCCAATAAGGTGGCGAAGTAACTACAAGATGAACGGCATTGTCGCCGATTTCCATCATATTTCGTGAATCACCTATTATAATCTTGTGATTCGTTATCATAATGTATCCTTTATAACTTCATCTGCGTTTACTTCCAAACCAGATTTAGTTTTATTGTAAAAAATGATTTTTACTCTAATTTCTTCCTTTAGGGCATCTTTAGTTTTATAAGTTATGGGTTTTATGGAAACAGGGATATCGCCTATAAATCCGTCAACACCTTTGGATTCTTCTCTTGGTTCTGCAAATCTATAATTAGTATTTTTCATAGCCGCAACTTTTTTCAAAATTATTTCTTGGAATCTCAGCCCTATAAAGGTCTTTTCTAAAACTAAATCTTCAACCCACCTTTTAATCATTGGCTTGTCAATTAGTTTAATGGATGCTTTGAGATTACCTACCATTTCATTGATTTTCTCTGTGGCGTTATCGATAGCATCTGGATACTTCTTGAGATACCATTTCTTCCACCCCTCGTAGGTCTTTTCTGGACATTCCTGAATTAACTCTGATAGTTGGCCTACTACACGCGGCCTAGTGCCTTGAGCATTTTGATTTGCAAGATTTATTATTTGTGTTGTATATTTTGGAAAGTCCTTAACTTCGCCGACTAATTCTCGTATTAGTTCTTCATTCTTGATTTTAATCATAGGGTGCCTGCTGGAATCATATCATCCATACAGGTTAAGTCAAATGTTAAATCATATCCTGCCCCTTGCTCCGCCTCCTCGGATGGAATGAGAACCCAAGCGCCGGTGAGAAATAGCTATCGGGGATTGGTTTCATTTTGTCTGGCTATCAAATTTTCCAACGAATATATCTTTGCTTAACTGATTTTTTGCGCATACATTGTAAACAATCTCAACGCCAATGCCTTTATAATACAACTCACCATTTATCAATCCTATAGCAACAAAAGGAGAGAGTAACTTTGGTAACCGCATAAATGAATACCAACTAATTAGAGATATGCTTCCATTTTCCCTTACAAACAATCTGCCTATATCACAAACAAATGTAATCAAGCGACACAATATAGTTTCCTTCTCTTTTTCTCTTATAAGTCCTACTGCACTAAAGGTAGTATTTCGTATGTCCTGTTTCTCTAAACCATGAGGAGACCACTTACTACGCACAACTTTTCCTCCTTCGCCATATACGGTTCGTGTTTTTGCATTTGCTGGTATCCCAGCACCTAAATCTACTGGCACTCGTATTTCCAATCTACCATACATTGCTTCTTTAATCATATCAACATCAATAGCAGACATTGGGTTAGCATATATCAATAACACGCAAGGCAATTCTTTATCCTTATATGGTTTGAACTGTTCTCTTGCTTCGCCTATCTTCCTCCTTATTAACTCTAAGTTAATACCTGTTTCTACAGTATAAGAATTAATGCCAGCTTTTTGCTTTCTAACCTCTGGTGTATCATATATATCCTTCACTTCTAATAAAAACTCTGCTGGTTTACAGATATGAAAATCTGGTGTTTTGTCGGCAGTTTCCTCTATCTTCTTATAGTCAAAATTGTGAGATTTGAAGTACTTCTTTACTAACTTTTCACCTACAGTTTCACTCATTCCGCATTCTACACTCCGCACTCCCCATTTTCGTTACCCCACGTCCAGTGCATCCCGCAAGCCGTCGCCCACAGCGTTCAGGCAATATAACGTTACGCCGAGGAATGCGGCGGGGAAGACGAGGAGCCACCAATATATCTTGACGGGGCTTAATGCATTCGCACCGTCTGAAATCAGCACCCCCCAGCTCGCAAGGGGCGGCTGGACGCCTAAGCCCAAGAAACTGATGAACGACTCCGCCAACATTATCGACGGGAGCGTGAGTGTCGTATATACTATGACTGCCCCCAAGAGATTTGGGACGATGTGCGTGAATATGATTCTAAAATTGCCGACG
>MHYJ01000067.1:9496-14805 GCA_001828445.1 Planctomycetes bacterium RBG_16_43_13 | reverse complement strand
GGGAGACCGTAGAGGACATCCACGAGCCGCATCATAAAGTTGTCGAGCCGTCCGCCGAAAAATCCTGCTATTGCACCATACCAGAGACCTATTACGAGAGACACGAGCGCCGCTGCGAAGCCGACGACGAACGAAATCCGAGAACCCTCCATAATGCGAACGAGTAGGTCCCTGCCGAGCGAGTCCGTCCCGCAGAGATATTTTTCCGACGGCGGCTGGAATGTAACCTCTAAATTCTGTTCGTCATATTTATGTGAAGATATGAGCGGTCCGCAGATTGCGAGGAATATAAAGAAAATTATAATACAAGCAGAGACGACCGCCATCTTGTGTTTGAGGAATCGCCGAACCGCCTGACGGCGCGGGCTACGGCTGATGACGGAAATCGCCTCACCGCCGAATGTGGATTGTGGAGTGCGGAATGCGGAATCATTGGTGTTACTCACTTATACCTCCTCCAATTTTGTATTCTTCCTATTATTCCGAGCGGTCTTTATAGAGGTAACTGCAATAGCTACAATCTCATTCGCCTCATCTATAAGATACTTAACTTGATTGCGGTTCACAATACCCGCCTCTAAAAGTAAATCCAACCAATAAAGCGTTTCATCTGCTTCTTCTTCAACAATTCCCATCTTAGAGATAAAATCTGCTTTAGATCGAGCTCTACAGGCAGAGCGATAATTAGCGCCGACAGATGTCCCTGCCCTTAACAGTTGCTTACCTAATATAGCCGTAGTTTGCCCTTTAGGTAGCATATTTATTGCTCTTATTACTTCAATCGCAAACTTCTTCGTTTTTTCTTTCAAGTCCACTCTTTCCATATTTCTAATTCCAAATTCATCATTCCGCATTCCACATTCCGCATTCTACATTCTTCATTCCACCTTCACTCTCGGGTCTATATACGCATACGAAATATCCACGAGCAGGTTAAAAAATATCAAGAGGGCGCTATCCACCACGACGATTCCGCTTATCAGAAAATAATCCTTATTCTGGACTGCGTTGACGAAGTGGATGCCGAGCCCAGGGATATTAAAGATATACTCCACGACGAATGACCCCGTTAGGATGCCCGCCGCCGCAGGACCTAAAAACGTAACGACTGGGATAATGCTATTTCGCAAGGCGTGTTCGAATGTAACCTTGCTACTCGGAAGTCCTTTGGCGCGGGCGGTTCGAATATAGTCCTTATTCAGCGCCTCAAGCATCCCCGCACGCGTGAGGCGGGATATGTATGCTATGTATGGAAGCGAGAGCGTGAAGGCAGGAAGGACTAACGTTGACACCGTTCCCCAACCGCCGGGCGGAAAAAGTTTTATCTGAAACGAAAATAAAAGTATCAGGACAGGAGCAATGACGAAATTCGGGATGCATACTCCGAGGACGACACCCGCCATAGTCGAGTAATCGATTATAGAATTTCGCTTTGCGGCGGCGAAGGCACCTGCAACCACGCCTATAAAGACGGCGAAGACGAGAGCGATGAAGCCAAGAAATGCCGAGACGGGAAGCGACATAGCGATTATCTCATTCACAGTCCAGTCCTTGTATTTGAGAGACAAACCTAAATCGCCCAAGAAGAGATTTTTCATAAAGAGGCGATATTGTTCGAGGATTGGCTTATCGAAGCCGTATTTCGCCATCTGGGTCATACGGATTTCCTCGGGGACATTTTTTTCGCTTGCAAACGGATTGCCAGGCATAGCCCTGACCATAAAGAAGGTTATGGTAACGACGGCGAGGAGGGTTATGACGCTGATGACCAACCTTCTTGTGATAAATGAGAGCATATTATAATTATCAGCTATTGATACAGAACAAATTTAAGGGCGACTAACAATCTTACAGTAAACAAGAGCATATTATTTTTCTATATAAACATTGCGGAGGAGGAATCTACTCATTATATTTGTATTCAGTCCCTTTACATATGGTTTATACATAATATATTCTACAGCGTTATATAGAGGAACAATTATTGTTTCATCCTCCAGAATCATCTTCTCTGATTTGTAGAATATCTCGAAGCGTTTCTTTACATCTCCCTCCGTTGCGGCGGCGGCTATCAAGTCGTCATATTCCTTTTTGCCCCAGCCGGTCCTATTATTACCACCGCCTGTAACCCACATATCAGCAAATGTATTCGGGTCATAGTAATCACCCATCCATCCGCCGGAGGCGATGTTGTATTCCAGCTTACTGAGGGAATCAAGATAGACCTTCCACTCTTGACGTTTTATATCTATCTTTACACCCAATATATCCTGCCATTGCTTCTGCAGAAGCTCAAATACCCGTCCTGAGATTGACCTATCATTTGTAAGGTATTCTATACGAGGAAACGTAGCTATATCTGGGTAGTGCTTCTTCAGAAGCTGCTTTGCCTTATCTGGATTATAGTGCAAGCCAGCAGGGCTTTTATAATCCTTTATGCCATCAGGTATGAGAAAGTCCGTAGGTATCTCACCACCTCTTGTTACATATTTAGTTATATCCTCTTTATTAATTGCCATAGTAAATGCTTTCCTAACTTCTACGTTATCAAATGGTGGCTTAGTTACATTAAACCGTAGAAAAGATGTATTAAAAGATGAAAACTTTTTTACATCACTTCTTAATGAGAGATACTCTATAAACTCTGCTGGCATACTGAACCTATCTATCCAATCAACTGTGTTAGTTTCGTAATAGTTAAATCCTGTATCTGTTTTTTTCACTGAATAACATAACACATTACTTAGTTTTACATTATCTTTGCCCCAATAGTAAGTGTTCTTAGCCATCAGTATTGAGTGATTTGGCATCCACTTCGCCAGCACAAACGGACCGTTACAAACCATATTCTCCGGCTTTATCCAACTCCTTCCATATTTTTCCACACACTTCTTATTCACAGGAAGGAGGGTCATAAAACCAACTATATCGAGGAAGAACGGAGTTGGATTTCCAAGAGTAACCTCAAGAGTATAGTCGTCCAATACCTTTATCCCGACGCTTTCCTCTGTTATCGCTTCTCTCTTCGATGCGGCTTCTATCAATTTTGCAAGTTCCGTTTTTACAGTTGTACCCTCTTCCTTTCCTAATATCTGCTCGAGACGATTCCTGTGGCTGAGATTTACAAAGGGAGAGAGCTTATGAAGTGTCTCGATTTTCTCATCACTTCCTTTACTATCGAAAGCGTTAAGCATAACATCTGCAGTAAGATTATTTTGATACGCCTCTGCCCCTTTTATGTAGTAGAGCATATAGACGTATTCAACATCCATTTCGTTCAATACACGGAACCACGAGTAGCGAAAATCGTGGGCGGTCAACGGCTCGCCATTACTCCACTTGCTTTCTCTCAGATGGAATGTATATTTTTTTAGGTCGCTCGATATATCCCAACTTTTTGCGATGCCGGGAGTAGGTGTTACATTGTCCTTATCGTAAGTAATAAGCCCCTCAAAGAAGGACTTTGCAAATCTATCCTCCAGAACACCAGTTATGATAGCAGGGTCGAATGAAACGGGTTCCTGCCCCCATACGAGACGTAAGTCCACCCTTCCTTCTGTATCTGTAAAACCACTATGGTTATAGAGAAAGAAGCCGAGGAGAAAAGCAACTATGATAAAGACCGCTATTATTTTCCCCATATCTATAATCCTTGGTATTATAATATTACCTAAGATACTTGCAACATATCTCGTGCCATAATTTTGTTGAATAAATAATATCCACCGTAGCTCGCTAAAATTATTATATACGGCTCTATAGGTAAGCGATATACTATCGAGCCGATAAATACCATATGCAAAATTGTGTAGTATATTATAGGTGTAAGAATCAGGATAATCGCTGTTAGATTTCTCCGCATACACCAAATACCAATTACTGCGAAAACAAAGATAGGTAATGTAGAAATAAGCCCTATCAACTTATAGAAGACATTGTTAAACCCCTCTGCCTTAGGAATAGGGCTATAAAAATATACGAGTTTATTGAACGACAGTAAGAAGGCGCGAAGCGGGTCAGCCATTATAGCATCTATTGCCCTTTTGCGGAGTGCTACGTCCTGCTCTGCTTCAGGCAAATTCTTCACCTCATCTAACCATTTAGTTACTTTACTTATATCCGTCCCACCTGTAGCGTCTGGTGCAAATGAATCAGCCAAAGCATATCCTCCCTGCGTAGAAACAGGTATAAACCTGCCGAATATGAAGTAATTCCTTACCGTCCACGGAATTAGCGGTATAGATGTAAAGAGCAAAAAAAGGATAATTACCTTCCCTATACTAAAGTTATTACAATAATGTCTCGCATAAAGAATTATAGCAGGAATTATGAAGAGCCCAAAGAGCAGATGACCTGCGTGTAACAGCGCAATTAGCCCACATATAAAGCCAGAAAGAGATACAGTCCATAATTTATTTCTCCTAATTCCATAAACCAATAGCAACATCATCCCCAATAGCAGGGAAATGAATAACGTCTCGTATAATATTAAGCCCGTAAAGTAGATAAAATATGGATAAATAGCCGTGATAACAGCCGATATCTTAGCAATTGTTACATCGTCAAATATCATCATTGTGAGTGCAAAAATGAGAAGTATGGAAACCGCACCCAAAAGTGCCTGTGTTATTTGGATTGGTAGTAGCGCATCACCAAAGAGTATACGATGCCCTGCGAAAAATATAGGATATAGCGGTGGCCTCGTTGCCCGATGATGTTCATCCAGAATTATACCATCACCCTCTACAACGTTTTTAGCTATTCCTATGTAATCGTGTGAATCAGGAAATACTGCTTTATCTGGCGACATCGAGAATACTATAGCCAGTCGTAATATGAGGGCTGTTAAAAGTATAAGTAGTAGAAATCGTTTATTGCTCACAGATTCGCCAATACTATTTCTCAGCTATTGCCAATATAGACATACCGAAACTTGTGTTTAGGCAGTCCTCTAACTTTAAGGCGAACATAAGGAATTTATTAAAAAGGCGGGTCTGGCTGGGCGAGATATATTTTCTACGTAGTAGCTTGCCATTCACTAACCAGCCCCAAGCACCCAAAATATTGTAATACCGAGCACCAATAATCTTAAACCCTGCATTCCTAAGTTTTTGTGATATGTCTTTCAACTCATACCTCCGACAGTGCCCTAAGTTTCTATCTATATCTGAATAAAGCCGCATATTCGCGGGAACGAATAAAATTAGCCGTCCACCCCTTTGGAGGATGCTATACATATTTTTAAGCGAAGTTATGTCGTCATTAATATGTTCAAGGACATTCAAACACACTATCGTATCGTAGGTCTG
>MHYJ01000067.1:0-9469 GCA_001828445.1 Planctomycetes bacterium RBG_16_43_13 | reverse complement strand
CGAAGATATGCACCTTCAGATTTTCGTAACTCCCGTAGGATAGGGAGAGTTCGTTCAAGAGTTTAGTGGATACATCCGTCGCTGTAACATTCTTTCTGCTTAGAAGAAACCGCGTGATATTCCCTATCCCGGAGCCGATTTCGAGGATGTTTTGCCCCAAATATTTCTCGAATTTAGAATGGAGCCACTTATTATATTTTATCGCCCTCTGCATGATGCGGAGAGTGAAATGCTCTACGTCATACGACGCTATGTCGTCTATCAACCAATATTTCAATATGGCGAAGAGAGCTTGGATGCCGTCTTTTAACCGTATCTTTTTGCCCTCTGCGTAGGTCCGCCCCTTATATGAGACAGGCACCTCGTAAATCCTACAGTTTAGTTTAGCAATCTTTGCGGTTATCTCTGGCTCAAAACCAAATCTATTAGAGCGGATGGGTATATTTTTTATTATCTCTGTCTTGAAGAGTTTATAGCAGGTTTCCATATCTGTAAGGTTCAGATTAGTGGTCATATTTGAGATGAAAGTAAGCAATCTATTGCCGAGGGTATGCCAGAAAAGGTGAACTCGCCGTGGAAAGCCAAGAAAGCGCGAGCCGTATACAACATCCGCAGAACCGTCTGCGATTGGTTGTATTAACTTTTCATATTCGTTAGGATTATACTCTAAATCAGCGTCTTGGACTATCGTTAGGTCGCTACGCACTTCTTTAAATCCCCTTCTGAGAGATGCCCCCTTACCCATATTTTTGCTATTATATATGACCTTCAACCTGTACTTTGGCGGTGGAAACTTTATCTTATGCTCATTCTCTATATCCTTAAGAATCTCACGCGAGCTGTCAGTAGAGAAATCATCTACTATTATTATCTCACTTACTATCGGGACATGCGATACTCTGCGAAATATCTCCCTTAACGTAGATGCCTCATTATAGACAGGTATTACAACGGCTAATGATAAGTCCTTATTATTCATTTTTATTGCTCTACTGTATCCTTAATCCACTTGAGATATTTAGCGCTACCTTGCTCCAACGGTATTGAGATTATCTCAGGAACCTCATAACTGTGGAGGTCCTTAACTCTCTTCTCAAGACGGGTATAGAGTATAGTAGTCGTTTTTATTATTAGTAATAGCTCCTGTTCGTTACATATCCTGCCTTCCCAGAAATAAATAGAACTGACAGCAGGCACGATATTTACACAGGCGGCAAGCCGCTCTAAAATAAGCGACTCGGCTATCTTCTCTGCCTCTTCCTTCTTACCGCAGGTTACAAGAACTACAATAAACTCACTCATTTCTTCACACCACCAATCGCTTCGCTAACAGAAAATGGCGATATACTCCTCAATCTACTGATAACTTCTATCAACTTATCCGCTGTATAGTCCACATCCTCTTCCGTATTATATATCCCAATAGAGAAACGGATAGAACTGCGGACTGCCCTTGCATCCAGTCCCATTGCGAGCAATATATGGGACGGCTCTACGCTACCTGAAGCACAGGCAGAACCAGTAGATACATAAACACCTACAGAATCAAGTGATAGTATTATTGCCTCCCCCTCTACGTTTTCAAAGCTAACATTCAATATATTTGGGAGGCACTGCGTAGGACTACCATTTATATGCGAACCTTCTATATTGGATGATATTCTCTCCATTAACCTCCGCTTTAGCTGATTCATTCTGAACACATTCTCATTCATACCTCTGTGGGCAAGTTCTATTGCCTTATACAGACCCACTATACCTGCCACATTTTCTGTTCCTGCTCTCTTTGAGAATTCCTGTTCCCCACCAACTAACATCGGTTTTACTGACGTGCCTTTTCTTATATATAAGGCACCGATTCCCTTTGGAGCATATATTTTATGCCCTGATAGAGAAAGCATATCTATATTTAGCGCATTAACATCTATCTTTATCTTGCCGATTGCCTGAACCGCATCAGTATAGAATATTACATTATTCGCTCTCGCTATCTTACCAATCTCTGCTATTGGTTGCACTGAGCCAACCTCATTATTTGCAAACATTATAGAAATTAAAACGGTCGCCTTTTTTATAGCGCCCCTAACAGCACCTGCATCAACTATACCAAACTCATCCACAGGGATATATGTTACCTCAAAACCCTCCCTCTCGAGTTCTTTACATACTTTTATCACAGAGGAGTGTTCTATTGTTGACGTTATTATATGGTTGCCTTTCTGCCTTTGTGCGTATGCCACCCCTTTTATAGCAAGGTTATTCGACTCGGTAGCACAACTTGTAAATACTACCTCCTTTGGCTGGGCGTTTAGATATCTGGCTATATCCTCCCGTGCGTCCTCTACCACCTTTCTGGCATCTCTGCCAACTTTATATATGCTGGATGGATTTGCATAATACTCTGAGAAATAAGGTAGCATCTCCTCTAATACCTGCGGATGCACCTTCGTAGTGGCGACGTTGTCAAGATACACTATTCTATGCATATTTTCCTTTGTCGTAGGTAGCAAATATAATAAAATAATACCCGCCTTTCAAGGTAAGTTATATGGAAACACGCATACTAAAGTTAGACCCAGAAAATTATGACACCAATCTTCTCACCCCTGTCGGAAAGTGCATTAGAGATGGTGGCTTGGTAGCGTTCCCCACAGAAACGGTCTACGGAATAGCGGCAAATAGAGATAACCCTGATGCAATAGCCAAACTGCTATCCGTTAGAAATAGCCCACAAGAAAAGCTGCTCACTATTCATATCGCAGATAGTAACAGTGTAAAGAAATATATAAATAACACTATCCCAAACAAGGCACAGAAGCTGATAAATAAGCTCTGGCCAGGACCACTTACTATAGTCCTATCAGCAGGAGATGGTGGAAGTATAGGATTACGGTATCCAAATAATGAGATTGCCTGTGACCTCATAAAAACATCAGGAGTTACAGTAGTAGCACCAAGTGCTAATCTATCCGGCGAACCGCCTGCCTATGAGGCGAACTCCGTAATAAAGGCATTTAACGGCAAGATTGACTATATCATAGATGGAGGACCTACCCGCCACAGAACGTCATCTACAGTAGTAAGGATAATCGGAGATAATGTTGAGGTCCTGCGTGAAGGCGCTATACCAAAGAGCGTAGTATATGACTTCTCTTATACGACTGTCCTATTCATCTGCACTGGCAATACCTGCCGTAGTCCTATAGCTGAGGCGATATTTAAGAATCTATTAGCAAAAAAGTATGGCATAAGCGAGGATGAGTTAGAGGCAAAGGGATTCAGGATAATCTCATCAGGGACATCAGCAGGCGCAGGCGTACCGCCCGTCGAAGGGGTAGTTAAGACAATGGAGGAAATGGGCATCAATATAGAGAAACATCAATCACAACCACTTACACCATCTCTGATAGACGAGGCGGACTACATATACGGAATGACCGATTCGCATATAGACATAGTAAAAGAATGGATGCCTGAGGCGGAAGACAAAGTGTTCTTATTATCTCCTAACAGCGAACAGATAGAAGACCCAATCGGTGGCAGTATGGATACTTACAAAGAGTGTGCTAACACAATAAAAAAATGTATTGAGCAGAGGATAGACAAGTTTTAATATAGCACTTTTATGAAGATAGCTATCGGTGCAGACCACGCGGGCTGGCAACTGAAGGAAGATATAAAGCATTTCCTCAACACATTAGGACATAACATTACCGACTTCGGCACGAATAGCGGTGAATCCGTAGATTATCCCGATTTTGCAAAGATGGTGGCAATATCCGTAAGTAGCGGTAAAAATGATGTCGGCGTCCTTCTCTGCGGTACAGGTATAGGTATGGCTATGACTGCTAATAAGATAAAAGGTATCAGAGCCGCTGTCTGTCATAACGAATATACCGCCGAGATGAGCCGCAGGCATAATGATGCAAACGTCTTCTGTGCAGGTGCACGCACTACGGACGCAGACACCATAAAAAAGATGCTAAAACTCTGGCTCTCAACACCTTTCGAGGGCGGTAGGCATAAACAAAGAGTAGATAAAATAGATAATTTGCACAGACACTGATTATATGAAAAAAGCTGTCTGTATTATTGAAGTGGTCTTATTTATAGCTCTGATGGCAGTATTTGCTCCGTTATGTGATTCTTGGAGCCATCATATAGGCCACTTAATACCAACGTTCGCGGGCAAAGGAGGTGCCGAGAGATTACCTTCTTATACAGAAATTGCCCTTTTTCTCTTAAACAATCTACCAAAGTTTATTGTATTACTCTCGCTCTTAAGCATTATTTTATTGCTTCTTTTCTGGAGGCATCTTAGTAACGATGGTTTCGCTATTTTTAACGCTATACTTTTTTGTGAATTGCTTGTTTTTCTTCTAACTATATCCATAATCGTATTATGGATATCAGATCCCTTTTTGTATTTTTAAGAATAGGTATTGCCCTGCTTTTGTATAATTTACTGCGGTTGTTTCGGCGGCGGCTGACCAACTTTAGCTAATTCCTGAAGCATTCGTATCTTTGCATTCTCCTGCCTCTCCACACGACTTATTAGATATAGTTGTATGTGCACAAGAGAAAGTATCGCTAAATAGATTAGAACGCCTAAAGCAGATACTATCAAATACGGCAGTATCTCCGGTATTAACCTGTATAGCTCCATTTACACCACCATAAAAATAAATAACTCTCATTCTGCCCTCTCTCAATATCTATATCAGGCGTAACTATAATCGGCAACCCAGCACTTAAATTTTACTAATAAATTCTAATTAATATAAGGCACTACATAAAATTTAGGTGCTGGGTACATCAGTGCCATCCCACAAGTTTATGTATCTGCGACATTATATGAACGTTTAGTCCTTTTTTCCTAATAATATCTGAGAATAAACTTATCCGCTCCCCATCTGGCGGAACTACATCACTATTCACTGGCGTAGCCGGCTGAAGAACTACAGGTATTGCCACGTCTATACCCTTCACAATACCGCCCGCCCTTTCTATCTCTTCTTCCCTGCTATCCTGCGTTACGACAATCTTCACGAACACATCTTTACTACTCGCTATAGAGATACATTCCGCCGTGTCCTCCCAACTCATCTCAACACCCGGACAGGATGGCAGTTTTATATCAAGGGCAACTATGTCCACAAGGTCTATCACCTGCCTCAACTTACTCGCCATAGTCCCATTCGTCTCTAAATATATGGGCAGTCCGAATTCCCGCAGTTGCGGTAATAACGTCTGCAGAAATGCGGCCTGAACCAACGGCTCACCACCAGTTATACTGATGGAATGATATTTCGCCCTGTTAGCCCCTTCTACATATTCCTTCACAACTGAAATAATATCCGCCGTGCCGACAGGATTACTGAACGTCTCAAATAGTTGGCTCTCGGGCGGATTCTCCACTCTATACGTCTTCTGGAACACCCAGCTCTCGGGCGTATCACAGTAATTACACCTGATATTGCATCCCCCAAGCCGTATAAATATCTGCCGAACTCCTGCATAGATGCCCTCGCCCTGATATGATGAGAAAACCTCCAGCAGATATCCCTTATCTTTCATAACCGCTTACTTCCCCTCCTTCTTTTTTCTGGCTCTTCTCTCACGCCTCTGGGCATTTATACGCTCGCGGTTCTTTTGGTTATACTTCTTTACATACCCGCACGCCTTCTCCTTATTCTTCATCACCCACTTTTTCTTACTTGCCTTAATCCGCCTCCTAAATTCAGCGTCCTCCTTGTAACGTTTACGGTGCTTGGCATTTATCTTCTCCCTATTCTCCTTTTCCCACTTTTGTTTAGAGATTTTTATCTTCTCCTTGTTCTCGGCACGGTATATCTCACCAGCTATTTTTGCCTTTAATTTAGAGATGGGGGATACGGTGTTATGTGTCCGCTTATATCTTCTCACGTGCTCCTTTATCTTCTTTATCTTACCATTTTCTTTCCTGCGGGGAAGTTCTACATCCTTCATATTCCCTACCGCACTTACTATTGCCCCCGTATCCTCATCCTTAGCCGTTACCGCATCACACTGAAATGTAGCCCTCCCGCCATCGAGGTCTGTAATGGACACCTCCTCCACACCCCACGTATGTTTAGAAACGTCGAATACATCAACCACTACCAAGTGTATAGGTCGCCTCTTACCAAGTCCTGCGGACGGCTCACTTCGTCCTGCGGACTGCCCACCCTTCTGGTCATTAGGTCTAAACTTTCCCGTCAACTCCACAGCGCCGACTATTGAGAACTCATACCCCAAACCGCAATACTGTATAGTTGCCCAAATCCTGATAGCACGTTGTAGGAAGCCCCGCGGATAACTGCCCTCCTCTATGGCGAGCATTATCTTGTCTCCCTCAATCCACACGCCAAGTATTTCTGGCGGGGATGCCTTGCCTGATAGAAATGGCGGCTCGAAGCGCGGTATCCCCCACCCGACGCTGTAGGCATACATATTGTGGCGGATGTATGCATTATAGCCGGAGGTGAGAACTGCACCGCGCGGGATGATGCCGCACCGCTTGGCAGGACGCAGATGCCTCCTCCGACGGTGGAACCCGCCGCACTTGTAACAGGGTATGCTCAACTTCTCACCCATCTGATAATACCGTAGCCGTTTCCGATTGGCATCCCTATCCCTTTTAGCCACACCCTCCCACCCCTTCCTCTGGTTTAGGGTAATCTTGTCAGGAGACGTCTCGGGATAGAAGAGGGTTTGCGTGCCATCGGGCTTATGAACCCCGTTAGAAGTTTCTCGCCCCGATAAGTCGGGATTACTTCTAACCCCGTTAGAAGTTGGACTTCTAACGGGGCTAACGGGGCGAACCCACTTCGTAGCAATCTCGCTCCAGCCCTTCGCAAGGGGCGTAAGCGCCTCCCTCATATCCCTCTGCTTGGATGTGGGCAGGGACGTTTTCAATGTGTAGGTGTATGGAGCGGCTCTCCCTACGAATGCCCGCTTTCCCCTATCGTAATATACGACGCCTGTGAGCATCCCCTCCACCAGCATATTGTGGAATAGTTGCCTCAATGTCTGACCGATTGCCATAGCTTAAAAAATCAAAAATAAATGGTCAGTGTCACTATTTTTCGCCTCACTTTATCTCTCTTTCAATCTCTTTGCCATCCTGCGTAGTCATCTGAATTGTAAACTCTTTGCCATATTGCTTAATAACCTTATTCCCCGCTTTTATACATTCCTCAATTGATTTAATAGTATTGTCACGCTCTTCTTTCGATATCCTAACAACTTTCTCTACTTCATCGCGATGCATATTTATGCTGTCCTCTATCTTGATTGGTGGAGGTGGATTTAGAGTCATATGAGAAATCTCAGCCCATTCCCCAAATCTCACTTTACAATGTCTTATATCCTGATAAGTCATTTGTAAACGGTTTATAAATTCGCTATCTTGTGCCTTTACTAAAATACCAGATGCTATTATATCGCCATAAGATCTATCATCCAAACATTGCAGTGCCCTTCCAGCAACTTCAACTCCTGCCAATTCATATAGTAGTCCCTTTGATGGGGCAACCTTTTCATTTTTACCCATAGTATCTTTTACCCTCTGTAAAAGCTCCACATTATTAGCCAGTTCTGAACCTATAAACATCACGCTATTTATATAAATCTGCTTCATTTCTTCTTCTTTTTCATTCCTGCGACTAATAATATCATGACGAATAGGAATTGTAATTGCAATTAGAGTAACTATTACTGTCAATACGGTAGTAGCTACAAGTAGTGCTATATCCTTTTTCTCTACTCCGAAACAAGGTAAAAATAATATAGCACATATCAGCAAAACTATCCCAATACCTATTATTGACGGTACAAACCATTTACTTTCAAACATATTTATTTCTTTAGAAATAATGGGGACGGTACGGGGTTGATTTTTGATTTTTCGCACGCCCTCATAAATCTCTGGCACGATTCGCATCTCTTGCACGATCCTGCGGACTGCCCACCCTGCGTCCGCCCGCCCTCGTAGCAACTCCACACAAATTCGAGCGGGGCATTTATCTTCATACCCAATTTCACAATCGCTACCTTGTCCATTTTACCCGTAGGGCTTGTAACTTTCACGCTATTCAGCGTAGAAAATGCGAGCGACTTGTTTATTGCGTCCATAAATCCCTGCGAGTTGTCGGGAAACGTCTCCGCCTCCTCTCTATTAAACCCTGTAACAATAAGCCGCGCCCCGACCGCCTCCGCAAAACCCGCCGCTATATTTATAAATACGCCGTTCCTATTCGGCACCCACACCGCCCTCGCCGTCTTAGTCGTGATTTTTTTGTTGTCGAGTTGTGACATCTTCAGTAGCGGGAGCGACCGACTTTCTTTCACAAGTGCTGTATCCGTTATTGCTTCGAGCCATTCTAATTTTATATTCTTATACGGTATCTTGTAGTGATTGGCGACACGTCGAGCGGCGGAGTCCTCCCTCCTCGCCGCACGTTGTCCGTAATCGAAATTGAGGGCGAGGACGATTTTATGTTTCTCCCGTGCCTTCGCAAGTGCGACTGTAGAATCCAAACCGCCTGAGAGCAATGCTATTGCCTTCATTACATTTATGATATATAATGCCCTGAATTATAACATATAATGTCGAGGGTTTCTATTTATAGTGGGGTATGGATGGGGAGCAGTATGTCCGATAGACCATAACCACTTGACATAGCTAACATTCTGCGGTATAAATATAGCAGAAATTATAGAGGCGAGTATGGTAACAGTTGCTAAGATTGAAAGAGCGATACTAAATCTCCCATCAAAAGAGTTGGCTCGGTTTCGGACGTGGTTCGACGAGTTCGACGCTGAGGTGTGGGATAAACAATTCAAGGAAGATGTAAGGAAGGGGAGGATTAGCACCATCGCTAAGAAGGCAATTGTGGATTTTAGGAAGGGCAAATTCAGGGAGTTATGAACCATTATGCAAGCAATGGCTTCTGGAGACACTATAGAAAATTGCCTAATCACATCCAACGTTTGTCTGACAGAAACTTCGCCATTCTTAAAGAGAAACCACGACATCCAGCACTACATCTAAAGAAAGTTGACCGATATTGGTCTGTGAGGATTGGTAATCATTCTGAATACGATAAATTATTGGGTTAAATAAATGGTCGCTGTCCCTATTTTATCACCTATTACTGGCATCAATCCAAATACCGCTGTGAGTAATACTACTGTGAGCGTAACGATTACGGGAACAAACTATCTAAGCGGTGCAAAAGTATCTTTAGTTAGTGGTAATACTACAATTAATGGTACTAATGTAGTAGTTGTAAATAGTACGCAGATAACGGTCCAGTTCAATCTGACAGGTGCTACTACAGGTCAATATAATGTAGTAGTAACTAATCCTGATGATGTAAGTAGTCAACAGCAAGTTATTTTTACGGTAAATGAGCAATAAAGATAGGAATATGTTTATATGGAGGAT
>MHYJ01000066.1:19790-20084 GCA_001828445.1 Planctomycetes bacterium RBG_16_43_13 | reverse complement strand
AGCCCACCATCTTTGCCGAACATTGTGGACTGCTCATGTCTATACCAGATATAGAGTTCCGCCTGTTTCACCTCTTCTTCTGCTGGCATGAAGAAAATATTCGCCAGCGTTCTTGTGCCCGGTTTATCATCATTAGATACTGCACCATATTTATATTTTTGTGAGGGCTCTTGAAACGTAGTGTTGTAATCAGAACTACCTAACTCTATGGTCTTGGATTCCTTTAGATCATTATCAGAAAATATAGCCATTTTTGTTTCAAAGTATACATATTTAGCTCCTGCTTTATTTACA
>MHYJ01000066.1:19093-19725 GCA_001828445.1 Planctomycetes bacterium RBG_16_43_13 | reverse complement strand
CAACAGATAATACAGCATCTCCGTCTTTAAACTTCCATAGTTTCTTTTCCTCACCTTTTGTAAATACTGATAGAACTAATTCGTCTGTCTTCTTAATTTGGTATAAAAGAACTGACTCCTCGTCGCTTATCGAGAGTCCTAATACTCCTTCATCTGTGAAATCTTTTCCTATATACTTTTCAATCCACTCCTTTGTAGGACTACTTCCACGAGTTACAATGTCTGAAGCATCAGCAAGTATACTACCTTGTATAGCGAGAAAGAATGGAATGCATACAATAATAAACCGTTTCATATCCCCTTCTCCTTCAGAAAATATATCGTATCTAATTTCACCTTCGCCGCTGCCTTCACCACGTCCGCTTTCGTTACAGCCGCCATCCGCTCCTCTATCTCTCGCGCCCCGACCGCCCTCCTGTTCACTAACATCTCGAGGAGTGCGTTTATCTTGCTCGCAGGGCTATCCTCCTGCGCCCTGAATCTGTCTATGAGGGAACTCCGCGTGCTCTCAAGTTCGGTTTCGCTGATTTTCCCCTCTGCCATATCCTGCATCTGGTTTCTTATCACCTCTACTGCCCTTTCATATTTCGCAGAGGATATGCCCGCTGATATGAACATCAGCCCTTTCGTCT
>MHYJ01000066.1:17780-18994 GCA_001828445.1 Planctomycetes bacterium RBG_16_43_13 | reverse complement strand
ATATCATTGCATATATGTCATCATCCGCCCACGTGGTATATGTGCGACAACCCATTATGAGATTTCCCTGCTCGACCTCTTTCTCCTCTATAGTAACCCGCTCAACAGAAACAGGGATATCAGTAGCGGTCTTGGGCGGAGGCAGGACACCATCACGTTTGGTTGTGCCGAATAACTCGCCGATTCTATTGGCGAATTTATCCGGTCTCACATCTCCATAGACGAAGATGTCCATAGGAGCGCTCCGCAAAAGCCACTGATGATATTCGTGAAGTGAAACAGGCGAGATGCCGTCTATATCGTCGAGCCGTCCGTGTTCGAAGAGTGCATATTTCTCACTCCTACACATCTCTTGGACGCACCTCTCAAAGGCATAGGACGACCTGTCGTTTATCATCCCTTCTATAAACTTGCGGAGGTTAACCTTCTCCTGTTGGACATATGCGGGCTTCAATCCGCCCTTCTCCACTATTGGATTTACGACGATATACTTCAGGAACTTCAGGGCATCTGCCAATATACCGCGTTTGCGCGGGATATATCTGTCGCTCACTACTTCTAACTTGAAATATATCACCTGCACCTCGCCGATTTTTGTAACGTCAACCGATAGCGAGGCGCCGTAGAGCTGTTCGAGGAAGCGGACAATTTTGCGCATATTGACATAACGTCTGCACCCGCGCCTGAGGACGCTGGGCAGGAGCGCCCCTTTTGTAACTGTATCTTCGCAGAGCGGCTGGTGGATGAAGAGCTTTATGGTGGTAGTTTTGAATTTAGTAGTGGGATGGACATAGAGGTCGATGCCATCGCTAATTTTATACTTTGCGAAATCACAGATGGTTTCTATCTTTAGGGGGCTCATACTCGCCTCTTGAAGAATCTCTCCAAATCGTCCAGCGTCAGTTTTATAGAAGTGGGTCTGCCGTGGACGCAGGTCTGGGAATACTCCAGAGAATCTCTCACTGCAAGTAGTTCTTTAAGTTCTTCTTCGCTCAATGTATCGCCTGCCATCACCGCAGAGCGACAGGCAACCAAATGTAAGCATTTATCTATTGAACTAATATCTTTCTTATCGGCGGCATCACCTGACTCTTGGAGGTTATCTACAAAGTCCCTTACCAATTGTGTCGGATTGTCAATCCTCAGGATAGCAGGTATGCTTCGCACAGCCACTTTATCCTGTCCAAAGTCGTCGAACTCAATCCCGACCTGCT
>MHYJ01000066.1:16522-17736 GCA_001828445.1 Planctomycetes bacterium RBG_16_43_13 | reverse complement strand
GTGAGTTCGACTACGGCAGGAACGAGGAGACGTTGCCTCGTGATGTCGCCAGAGGAATACTGCTTTTTTAACTTTTCATACATAAAACGTTCGTGTAGGGCGTGCTGGTCTATTATCACGATGCCGTCCTCCACCTCCTCGACTATATATAAATTGTGGAGTTGGAAATATCTCCTACCCGTGTGAATGAGCGGCTTTGTGTCCATACTGAATTGCGGAGCATTGCTACGGGGCGTCTCTATACTACTGCCCTGCTGTGGGGAATTCCTCGCAAAGAAATCCACTATCGCATTGTATGTCCCAATCTTCCTCTCGTTCAGCAAATCCTGTGGTGTAATATGCGGCGTAATCTCCGTCTCCATCAATTTTTTACGCAATGAATGAAGTAGCAAATCGTGGAGCCGCCAGACACTGCGAAACCGCACCTCTATCTTCGTAGGATGGACATTCACATCCACCTCGCCGGACGAGACATCCAAAAATAGAAAGACCACAGGATATCGCCCGTGCGGTATCATCTCCCTGAATGCCTCATTTATCGCACGCGTCAGGACTTTATCCCTGATAGACCGACCGTTCAAGAATATATACTGATTGCGGAGAGATGTTCTGGCAAATTTTGGCGGTGCAAGTAAGGCACTAAAAGCGTATGGTGGTGTATCTGACACAACTTCTATAAGTGCATCCATCAGTTCCTTCCCGAAGAAATGCCCTATGCGGAGTTTCTGGCTATCCACCTTCGGGAGATTTAGCTCCAATTTGCCATTATTGACGAGGTCAAGCCGTACCTGCGGATACGCTATGGCGAATTTACTCACAGTTTCATATATATGGGAATACTCTATGTCCTGAGAGCGTAGAAATTTCCGTCGTGCAGGGAGGTTAAAGAATAGATTTCTTACCTCGATTGTAGTTCCCGTCGGCGAGGGGGCGCTCTTTACTTCGCTGAGATTACCACCTTCTGCAGAGACCTCAAAACCGCTTTTTGAGACACCCTGCCGAGATACGACACGAACCTGTGCGGCGGCGCCTACGCTGGATAGTGCCTCTCCCCTGAAACCGAGTGTCGCAATCTGGAATAGTCCCTCTACGTCCTGCAACTTGCTCGTGGCGTGGGATTGGAAAATGAGACCTGCGTCTTCCTCTGCTATGCCGCAACCATTATCAGCCACACGAATCAATTTTTTGCCACCGTCCTCGACCTCAATCTTTAT
>MHYJ01000066.1:12776-16469 GCA_001828445.1 Planctomycetes bacterium RBG_16_43_13 | reverse complement strand
TCTCTCTGTAACCTCCCCCGCCGCAATTTTATTTACTAAATGCTGAGGAAGGAGTTGTATTCGGCTACCGCTCTGCGTCAGAACCTTGTCCATAGACGAGATTATAAGATTAGAATATTGAGAATTGCAACCATTATTACACTATTCGTTACTCTCATCTTATGACAACTTAATAATACACTGTATTTAGGAGATGGTAGACGCCTTCTAAAATGCCCACAATAGCGGTAGAAATGGGCGTATAGCGAAAAGTTAGGGGTTGGACGACCAAAGATACCTTTTTACCAAACATAGCGGTTAAAAATGCGTGTAACGGCGTTTTCCCCATTTTAGGGGGTCAGACGTTTATTAGAATGCCCCGTAAAAGCGCAAGGATGCGTGTAGAGGCACAAGGACGAGGTAAAATGACTAAAGATACCACCCAAGCCCGAAGAAGCGCATAAAATGCGTGTAACGACGTTTTAGCATTAAACCCATTACACACAGGCACTTATTTAGCGTGCGAAATAAACCCCTACAAATCAATGGGTTACATAGCACAACGTATAACGAGCCATTCAACCCTATTTTTTGATGTAATTTCTGTGTATTCGCTTCTTGCCATCTATCACTGTGTCGAAAAGGACGTTTTCACTCGTCTCGCTGGTTATCATCTTAATCTTCTCGGCGACATTCTTTTCTGTCTTAGCCGCATTAGCCGGCTCCATATTCTTTATCCAGTTACCGACATATCCATTGCTCGGGGTCTCAAACTTTGCGTCCTTCCTATATTCCGAGAGTGCCTCTACTGCGGAACTGCGCAAGAGTTTAGGCCAGAGTTTCTTAAAGAGTGCGTTCGAGCCGTAGATATCGGCGCTATTCATCTTGCCATTTATAGCAAAGCAATAGCCGATGACGTCGTCTTTGTCTGCTATGTAATTCGATAACGCATTCACATACGCATCCGCCGTCTGCTGGACTCCCTTATTCTCTAAAGAGAGGGCTAAACTCGTGGAGGAATCTGATGCTTTAACCTTTCTCGCTTCAGCTATTATACCTTTATCCTCCAGCGCTTCCTCTAAGTTATCCTGCTGTTCAGCAACCTTTTCCCATACCTCATTTTGATTAGCTGACTTCTTAGCAGCAAGTTTTAATTCTTTGGATGTTATACTTAGCAATCTGCTATAGTCACCCCCAGCGAGCGAAAACTGGGCATAACCCCCACCTCTTCCGCCCACCCTCGTATGCCATCTCCCCCTTTCAACGCAGAATGACTGGATGGGCTTTTTGCCCGAGCGCGGCGGGACGACAAAATCCACAGCCAAAGTCCTATCCTGCTTTCCGCCTTTTACGATATCGCCCGCCTGAACGTAACAGGGTTTGACGCCCTTATTCTCTATCTCAAGTTCATTGACCTGTGCGTTCTCACCCCCGCCCTTTTCAGAGACAACCACGACACCACTTTTCAGTCCTTCTTCCAACGTTATGTAGTCCGCGCTATCCGTGCTTTTTCCGTGGATGAGAAATATAGAGAGATTGTCGTGTGTGAATGGTCCCGTTATTTTGTATTCGCCGGCGTATGCGACACCACCTCCATCCATTTTACCTTGAGGTAGTTTATTAGCGAAAATTGCCAGAAGCACCAGCACCGCCAGCGCCCCTCCAAAAACCACCGTCCCAAAAATCTTACCCATACAGCACCTCCTTCTACAAAAAACTAAAACTTAAAATCCATATATATTGGACGTTTAAACTGCCAATATGTCTCATTTCCCTACAAAAAAACTACTTCAATCCATACATATTCTTATCCGCTGGATACGTTACATTGTATTCGAAGTAGAATTCCTTCTTTTCGCCTGGCTTGAGTTCGATTCTCCACTTTAATACGCCCGGAACTTCTTTACCCATCTCTGTTGGTTCTGGGTTTTTCGTAACCAGTTCAACCTTTATATCCTCGCTCTGCGAAACAGGGATACGGTCGTTTATGGTTATTTTTATCGGCACCTTCTTATAGTTGTGTGCTGTTATACGATAACCGAGCATCAACCTCTTTTTAGAGGATGAAAAAAGTCCTCCAACATTTTCATCGAATCGCTTTTCTTCCTTACGCTCTATCCTAACCCCCTCGTCCACGCCTAAATATGCGTCGAACTTCTGGGTAGCGGCAACTGTCTTTATGTAGGATGTGCCTACAAAATCGGCATCGAGGAATACGTTCATCTCACCTGCCAAAAGTGGCGTCTCACCATTTGTAATAGACGTCTTTAGATAGCCGTGTGGCGAAAAGGACGGCGTCGCATCATATTCAAATTCTGCAGGAAAATGTAACACTGCAACAGTAACCTTGCGTGGGGTATTATCGCTTGCTACCGTTTCACGCTTTTTAACCTTGAAGAAGACAGATGTCAGTCGTTCCTCTGCTACAGCGGTCTGGACAACGCCTTGGGCTAAATCCTTCTTCCTTTCTTCTTCATCCCTATCCTCTTCTTTGCCTACTAAAGACGCTGATTCTTTCTGCTTCTGATAACGCTGACTAGTCTGTGGTTTATTGTCGGCATAACTACCTGTTGTTGTTGGCGGAGCATATAAACTCAGATACCTTGCAGTAAGCTCAGGTAATCTGGCGCCGAGAGAAGGGTTCGCCGTGGTTAGAACTAATTCCACATTTTCCCACTTCTCACCGGTCGTCTGGCGGACGATACCGTAATATGTTATCTCAACCTCTTTTTTCTCCACCACAGCCCTTGCGTCATAAACAGGATACCAACTCGCACCGTATAGGATGTAGCTCATCTCAACTTTTAGATTCACCTCAGATGGCGACTCCACTGTTACGATAACGGTCTTGTATTCCAATCTACCCTCACCGCGTATAGAGCCAAGCTCGCGGTTGAGAACATCTATTTGTCTGGCAAGCTCACGTCTCTTTAATTCTATCTCACGTTGTCTGTCTATAATTTTGGCTAAATTACCACCCACAAAGTTAAGTGTTTTCTCGAAATCCTCTACGTTTGGCTTCTCTACAGCCACTTTTTTAATATCCTCCTGTATCCGTTCAGAAGAACGTGTCCGTATATAATCGAGGAACTCCTTTTTACTGGCTAAAACAGTAAGTTCATCCGTGAAGACCTTATCCGCATCACTTAGTTTCTGTATATCGTCCTGCAACTTTGATATTCTCTCGTCCTTCGGTTTTTCTATGAACGTCCGCTTCACATCTATGCCGAGCAGTTTTGCACTGCTTGAGCCGAAGACCTTTGCACGAACGGAGTTCTCGACCACGCCAGCAGGTAGTTCTTTGAATACGACATCATAAGTCCCCGCTTTTGCAGTGAATTCTACATCACGGGTAAGTTGTGCCCTATCGGGATAGACCACAACCTTTGAGAGCGTTGATTTTTCATCTATTCTTTTTGCTGACTCCTGTGCAAATGATAGAACACCTGTAAGGACCACCGCCACTATTGTAAATACGTGCTTCATATATATCTCCTTTCTAAAATATTATTCTCACTTCTTCTCTATAGCAGAACGTATATACCTTTTGATACTACATACCAGCCCACATATAAAGAATACTGCGCCCAATACAAAATTTGCAAGGGCAAGCAG
Source organism: Planctomycetes bacterium RBG_16_43_13 (assembly GCA_001828445.1). The sequence continues at coordinate 12,875 of MHYJ01000066.1, read as the reverse complement.
TTGAGCTGTATCTCGTATACTACCGGATGGACTGGCAGTTGCATTTAACGATAAGGCACAGGCAACCATCAGTATTGCGCCTACCATGTAGCAGTGATT
>MHYJ01000066.1:10477-12698 GCA_001828445.1 Planctomycetes bacterium RBG_16_43_13 | reverse complement strand
TCTTTGGCGACCTTGACGGGGAAGTGGACGTTCCAGGCATCCAGTTTCGTATATTCGTGGCTCGTCTTTGTTATCTCCCAATTCACCCACCTATACATACCCTCTCTGACGAGAACCTCAACCGCCTCGTCTTTGTGATTTCTTATCTTTATTTCGAACGTCTCTTTTATCCAGTGCTGGTCATAGTTGACCTTGAAGCTCGTCTGCTTCTTCTCGCCCACGATGTCGAATGCGTTGCCGAGCATAAGACGCACCTTCTCATCCTTCGGCGTGTGGTCAATCCTGTCCTCGCCGATGAATTCGAGCGAGCCATCCGCCTCGTCCTTTTTATAGACCCTCACCCTGCCAGCGGGAAGCGGGATGCCAAGCCCGACTTCTTTCTTGTTATCAAACTCTATATAAATGTCAACCTTCTTATTCGAGGTAACGCCGAAATTCTGGTCGTAGTTCATAGAGCCGTAGTAATAATAACCCTTGCTACCGTCATAGACGAAAATCTTCTTTGCAGGAACACCATCTACGGGGTTAAATAGTTCTAACTGTTTTATAGATGCGTTAGGGATAGTGGTCTTCCGCCCTAATGTATAGAGGTGGTATTCGAAGAATGACTTCTCGACGAAGCCAGCTCTGTCGGCTCCTTTAGATTCCTTCCTACCATAAGCTTCTTGTCCTATAGGCGCGCCTTGTGCCGTAACCCTATGGATGTCACCAGCGACAAGTTTTAGTTCTGCATTGTTATATCCTGCCCCAGTATTATTGGTCAGAGTAACCCAACCTGACAGGTCAACCTTCTTGTCGTCCTTCGCAGTTACAAGGGTATAGTCCGCATTCCAGGATATATTTGACGCCTGATAGGTAACCTTCGCCAAATGCTCCCCGCCTTTCTCTGCGTCAAGAAGCCAGACGAGGGTCGGCTTCGTGATAAGCCCACCGGGTAGGGCGCCGAATTTCATATCCCCTCCTCTATTGATTATCCGTATCGGCTCTCTTTCGTCGTCCACCTTCATAACCATCTGACCGCCATCGAAACTTAGGAGCGTCCCCTTTATTACCTCTGCACCCCTCTGAATCGTTATCTCCTTGTCTATATACTTGCGGAGAATTTTATCTGCATTCACGAGGTCGTATTCATAGTTCTGCTCTATAACAGTTGTGCCTTCTGGGTCGGTGAGCGATTTGAAGTGAACAGTAGTGGCGTCGATTGTGCTTGCGACATCTTGGAACTTGATTACATTCTCGCCCTTCTTCAGGTCTATCTTTCGCCACTCCTTTATGACGGCGTAGCCGGGCGTAGAATAGACATATCGCCCCTGATAGTCATAATAGCCCTGTGCCTGCTGACCGCTCTGGCTATAGACCGTAAGACCGACGCCTTCCTCCGTCCGCTCTTTTTCTTTGCCCCTATCCTGCGAGATACAGGTCCCACTCAAAAACCCCAATACCATTGTCCCAGCCAGTGCCATTCCGAGTAACCTTTTCATATACGCCTCCTTTCTAAAAATAATAATCTTCTACTTATATCTATTAGACGCACCGAGTGCGAAAAAAGTTTCTGCAATTCGCAAAAAATCTATGCTGATAAAAACTTTCGTGTAGTGTCGAGGATTGAGTCCAACCCCAACCCATATTTTTGGAAGAGCTCCTCTGCTGTTCCAGATTCACCGAAGGTATCGTGAACACCTATACGTTTCACTTGGATAGGATAATGTTCAGAGACGACGGCGGCAACTGCCTCGCCCAGCCCTCCTATTATGCTATGCTCCTCGATTGTAATGATGCGTTTTGTCTTACGAGCCGCATCTATTATTGCAGACACATCAATTGGTTTGATTGTTGACATATTTATCACGGTAACGCTAACGCCCTCCAATGTCTCAGCCGCCTTTATAGCATACGCCACCATCTGCCCACAGGCAATATAAGTGAGTTGTTTATTAGCAGGGCTTCCCCGCTTAATAATATCTGCCTTACCGAACGTAAATTTATAGTCCTTACCGTGTATAACAGGAACTTTATTTCGAGTGAGCCGAACATAGACAGGTCCGCCGAGTGTCTGGACATTATCAGCCAGAAATTCTATCACCTGCTCTGTCTCAACCGCATCTGAAGGCACAATGACAGACATATTTGGTATTGCGCGCATAATAGCAATATCTTCACACGCCTGTGCTGATGCACCGTCTTCGCCGACGGATAGCCCTGCGTGAGAGAGACAGAACGA
>MHYJ01000066.1:8228-10454 GCA_001828445.1 Planctomycetes bacterium RBG_16_43_13 | reverse complement strand
CAGTATTTCTAATCTGTTCCCACGCACGAGAACAGAAGATAGCAAATGTCGAGACAAACGGTTTCTTACCGCAGGTAGCAAGCCCTGCAGACACGCCAACCATATTTGACTCTGCAATCCCCATTTGGAAGAAACGTTCGGGAAACTTTTTAGCGAAGTATGTGGTCATTGTTGACTTCGAGAGGTCTGCATCAAGGACGACAATCTCGGGGTGCGTAGCTCCCACCCGCTCAAGCGCCCTTCCGTATGCCTCTCTCGTAGCTATTGCATCAGCCATAGAACTAACAGGATACAAGATTATGGGATTAGGTCAAGGATTACTTAAAGAGGGAAGGTATTAGAACTTAATGTAAACTTTCTAAATATCGTTCAGCGTCAATAGCCGCCATACAGCCGCTACCCGCGGCAGTAACCGCCTGCCTATATACGTGGTCTTGAACATCTCCGCAGGCAAAAACACCTGCCACGTTTGTTCTCGTCCCGCCAAACGTCTTTATATAACCCTTCTCGTCCATCTCAACCTGTCCTTTGAATACAGAGGTATTCGGCTCGTGACCAATCGCTACGAAGACGCCATCACAGCGGAGGTCGCTTTCCTTACCATCCTTTACGTTCCGCAAACGCACACCAGTTACCCTGTTTTGTTTCACGTCAAAAATATCCGTAACAACGCTATCCCAGATAAATGAAATTTTTGGGTTCTTATTTACTTTATCCTGCATAATCTTAGAGGCACGGAGTTGATTGCGTCTATGAACAATGGTAACTTTGGTGCAAAAACGTGTTAGAAACGTCGCTTCTTCAAGAGCTGTATCGCCTCCGCCGACTACAACCACCTCTTTCCCCTTAAAGAAAAATCCATCGCAGGTAGCACAGGCAGAGACGCCGTGCCCCATCAGCCGACGCTCGCTATCCAATCCTATGCCTTTCGCACTCGCACCTGTAGATACAATCACCGCTTTAGCATAGTAATCCTTACCATCAGCAACCACCTTAAAGGGACGTTGAGAAAAATCCACAGTGGTAACCTGTTTCATAAATATTCGCGTCCCAAACCGCTCCGCCTGTTTTTTGAACAGGTCCATCAATTCTGGACCGAGGATACCATTAGGAAAGCCGGGATAATTCTCTACATCACTTGTTATCATCAATTGACCGCCTGGTTGCTGTCCCATAAAAAGGAGAGGAGACAAATTAGCACGACTGGCATAAATCGCAGCCGTGTAGCCCGCAGGACCCGAACCGATTATGATGACGTTTTCAGTATCCATCCTTTATTTTATCCCGCCTCTATAAAATACTATAGTAGCGGAACCCAGATTTATCGGGACACCTCTCACTTTGAGTTTTTAGCTTTTTCAATCTCTTCTTCCGATACACCAAGCTGGCGGAGGGCTTTGATTGCCATCTCTCGAACCCAATCATCCTCATTCTTTAGGAACTCCTTTATATCTGGGATTGCATCTTTACCTTCAAGCTTAACAAGGGCTTCGGCTGCATACCCGCGAACCGATTCATTCACATCCTTTAGCAACTCCTTTATATCCAGGATCGATTCTTTAGCATTAAGGTTACCAAGAGCCCTAACTGTACTCCTGCGAACCCATTCATTCTTATCATTTAGCAATGGCTTTATTGACCATATTGCATCCTTCACATTCATTCTATCAAGGGCTTCGACTGCCACTTCTCGAACCTGGCTATTTTCATCCTTTAGTAACTCTTTTATGTCAGGTATAGTATCCCTAGCGTTCATTCCGCTAAGGGCCTGGACTGCATCCCAGCGAACCATTGCCTCTCCATCCTTCAGTAACCGCCTTATATACGGCATGGTGCTAATAACCTTGCTATGCCAAACCATATCTATTCTATAATACTCACCATTCTCATCAAAGCCATCTGCACCGTAGTAATTTCCATAACTTATATAACAGATTGCCCTCTTCTGATAATGTCTCAGCCCCTTGCCCCCATCAGAAAGTAGCTCCCCTATCACACCTGCTATATCGCCATCTGTTACCTCTTCTTTGTGCTTTGGTTTTCTATTTTCGTCTGCCTCAGTTATCTTCCGCAAGACTGCTAATTTATCCTGCGCGTTGCCGGCACCTAAATCCTTATATATATCAGGATACCATTTCAGTAACTTGTCCGAGAATTTTACCCGCTCTCTGACGGGGTTTTTCTCCTCTATAGCACAACCAATAATAACTAAAGAGAATACGGCTA
>MHYJ01000066.1:7299-8021 GCA_001828445.1 Planctomycetes bacterium RBG_16_43_13 | reverse complement strand
AAGACCGCAAGCCATCCATTATAATTAAAATACTCTCCCCACTCATCAAATTTCAAGCCGTTTCTATGCGCAATCAAGAGTGCTTTGCTCAGTCGTCTGTCGCCACGCGCAAAGACCGCCTCTACAAAACTCTGTTTAGGGTCGTGCATTTTTAGATGTATGCGAGTGCCTCGCGCCAGATTTTTCAACCTGTTCTCTATAGCCGTAATACGTTCGAGTGATGCCATCGCGTACCACTGGAACGGCGTATGCGGCTTCGGGATAAATGGTGAAATCGTAACATTGACATCTGCGTAAAAACCTGTTACCTCCTTACCAACTGCAGAGACCTTTTTTGCGGTCTCTATTATACCCTCTATATCCTCATCCGTTTCAGAAGGAAGTCCTATCATAAAATATAACTTTATATGACGCCATCCCTCGCGAAACGCTACTCTGGCAGTTTCTAATAAGTCAACGTCCTTTATCGGCTTATGTATAGTTACTCGGAGTTGCTCCGTGCCTGCCTCAGGCGCAAGGGTAAAACCACTTTTCCTGACGCTCTTCATCAATGGTGGTAATTCGGAAAGTTTCTCATCTATGCGAAGCGACGGTAGAGAAACATTCACCGCTCTCTGCCTGAAACGAGCATTAAGGCGGGTCATAATCTCTGCTATATGGGGATAGTCGCCGCTCGAGAGAGAGGTAAGGGCTATTTCATCCAGCCCTGTATTTTTATACGT
>MHYJ01000066.1:6921-7243 GCA_001828445.1 Planctomycetes bacterium RBG_16_43_13 | reverse complement strand
CATTTACTGCCTGGCAGAAGCGGCATCTATGGGGGCATCCCCTCATAATCTCGAGATTTATCCTATCGTGGACAATCTCTGGAAACGGGACAATTGGTTTAAGAGGATAATACGTTTCTTCTAAAGACGAAACGAGTGCCTTATGTATCACCGCAGGCGCTCCGTCTTGAGGGACTATGGATGCAATTGTGCCATCAGCATTATAACTTATTGTATAAAGTGAAGGAACGTATGCACCGGGGACGCGTCGAGCAAATTCTCTAAGCATAGTCATCTTATCTGCTCGACGACTCTTTAATTCTTTATAAACATCTACAATGGC
>MHYJ01000066.1:6457-6839 GCA_001828445.1 Planctomycetes bacterium RBG_16_43_13 | reverse complement strand
CCTCCAACTATTAGGGGATAGTCATTGTTACGCTCCGCAGATAAAAACGGTATACCGGCAAGGTCGAGCATATTTAGGATATTCGTATAGCTCATCTCGCTCTGAACGGAGAAACCGACTATGTCGAAATCCCTAACAGGCGTATGGGTTTCAAGGGAAAAAAGAGGAATGTTATTCTTTCTCATCCGCTCCTCCATATCAGGCCAGGGAGAGAACGCTCGCTCGCACAAAACATCAGGGCGAGAGTTCAGCATACCATAGAATATCTGTAAGCCAAGATGAGACATCCCTATTTTATATGTGTCAGGAAAAGCAAAGACGCACTTCACTGAAACAGTCGAGTGTTCCTTTGCGACAGAGTTAAACTCACACCCGATATATT
>MHYJ01000066.1:5572-6415 GCA_001828445.1 Planctomycetes bacterium RBG_16_43_13 | reverse complement strand
AACTGGAGTTCTCTCTCTATCTTTTGCCACAAAGGATGATTAGCCATTTATTTCTACTTAGTAGCAACCCTTGACTGCTCTACTTTATTATTAGCTATGATGTGTAGTCGCTCAACAACTTCATCCACAAGGGAATCTGGGGTAGAAGTTCCAGTACCGATACCAACCGTATTGACATTCGTCAGGTTTATAGCGTCCAATTCTTCGGGATTCTCTATATGATAAGTCCTTACGTATTGCTCTGCCACCTCAACCAACTTTTTCGTATTGGAGCTGTTCCTGCCGCCTATAATAATCATTGCATCAACTTCCTTTGCAACCTCATCTACGCTCTTCTGCCGAGTAATTGTTATGCTGCATATCGTCTTAAGGACACGTAATTCATACGCCTTCTCGGCGATAGCAGTCAGAGCCCAAGAGAAATCCTCCATCGTAACGGTGCTCTGGAATACTACTGCGATTTTTATAGAGCGGGGAATGTCCTTCAGGTCTTCTTTATATTCCACAACGGCACATTTCTTTGTTGGGGCAACAGTTCCCTGAGGGGTTATCTCTCCCCCCGCGAAGCCGGCAATACTAACCACCTCGGGGTGCGCCTTCTTGCCGAGTATTGCGAGGAAATAGCCGTTATCTACGAACTCCTTCGCCTTTCTCTGCGTCTTCTGAACAAAGGGACAGGTGGCGTCAACTATGTTTACATTGCGTGCCTGCAGTTCAGATATCTTTTCAGGTGTGGTGCCATGAGTTCTTATAACAACGGTGCTTCCTTCTTTTGCATCCTCGACAGAGTCGATAGCGGTAACGTCATACTGATTTTCAAGCATCTCTATAGTTTGTTTATTA
>MHYJ01000066.1:0-5529 GCA_001828445.1 Planctomycetes bacterium RBG_16_43_13 | reverse complement strand
AGCTGTTTGACTTTTTGGACTCATCTATGGCAAGGTCAACAGCATCCCTAACACCATAGCAGTAACCCTTCTCACGGGCGATTTTTATTTCCATATAAAGGAATATTATATCAGAATAGAGGCGGTTAATCTACAGAATATCGTTCTTCCTTCCAAGGGTCACCGTTATTATTATAGCCGCGCGTTTCCCAGAAGCCGGGGCGGTCATCGGAGAGAAATTCTACTTTCCTAACCCATTTAGCACTCTTCCAGCCATATCTCTTTGGAACTATGAGGCGGAGGGGGTAGCCGTGTTCTGCTGGGATAAGCTCCCCATTATTCTTATACGCAAATAATATATCATCATCCATAACCACCTCAAGAGGCAAGTTAGTATTGTAACCACCATCACATATTATACTTACGAACTTCGCCTGCGGCTTTATCTTGGTAAAATTAGCTATTGTTCTAAACAAAACCCCCTCCCATTTGTTGTCAAGTTTAGACCATGCGGTTACACAGTGAAAATCTGCAATGACGATTATGCTGGGCAAACTTATGAATTCATCATAAGTAAGCTTGAGAGAATTATCAACAAGTCCACTTGTAGTAAAATCCCACGTAGCCCTGTCAAACTTTGGCACCTCTCCTATATGCAAGACAGCCCACTTATTAGTTACTCTCTGGCCTGGTGGTAGATTACTTTTTTCAGACATATTATGTCTCAGCAAAATACTAAATCACATCTACAACAGACACCTTAAATGTAACATATACTTCCTGTCCTAAATGGAGGTCCATATCCAGATACGAATGTCTTGTTATGATGGCATTAAACTCTGCACCACAATCTACTGCAACCTTTACATATCCGTTTTGCTCTTCAAGTTTAACAATCTTGCCTCTGAAATTATTTCTCGCACTTGATGAGATGGGTTCCGTAGATACAATAACTTCGTTTGGATTTACTGAAACGACTGCCGTTCCTGTCCTATTAGTTACAACCTCTATCTGCAACCCAGACGAATGTATGAACCAACTAACATTATTCTTACTCTCAATTTTACCTCTAAATGTGTTCTCACAGTAGCGATTTACTACCTTTCCATTCTCAAGAAATATAATCTCATCCCCCAATTTCATCGCAAACGTGTAGTTATGCGTAGTAAATATTATTGTGCATCTCTGCTCATCCCTTAACCTAATTATAAGCGACTCTATTATCTCCACAGTTTCCTTGTCAAGATTCGCAGTAGGTTCGTCAAGAAGCAGTATATCTGGCTTCATAGCAAGAGCTCGTGCTATAGCAACCCTTTTAACCTCACCACCAGATAGTTTTCGGCAATCATTTAACCTATGATTATTCATTCTTACCAGCTTGAGGACATCATCAACTATTTTATCTCTCTGCTGACTGTTCCCACCGTTAAAGGCAAGGACATATTCTATATTTTTGTAAACTGCCCCCGAGAACAGATAAGGTTCCTGTAATATAAGTGACATTTTACGACGGGCTACAAGTTTATTGAAAGTAGAGGATAGTCCATCATCCCCATAAAAATAGAGATTGCCTGATGTGGGTTCCTTCAACATACCAAGTATATAGAGAAGTGTTGTTTTACCGGCACCATTTGGACCTACAATAGCGTATATTTTCCCCCTTTTTATCGTGATGGAACTTATATCAAGCACCCGCTTCTTATCATACTTAGCACAGATATTAGAAAGCTTAAATACCTCATTATCTTGCATATAAAAGATATTAAGCTATACTCTATATAGTGTCAATATGTAGTAAGATTAAATGTTGCAGTTCAGAGAATATACAAACTAAATGATCCTAACAGGACACCAACCGAATTATCTGCCTTATGCTGGCTTCTTTCACAAAATTGCATTGGCAGATGAATTTGTAATAGTAGATAACGTTCAATTCGTTAAACGTGGACCCTTCGGTTGGATACATAGAAATAAGATTAGGACACCACAGGGATGGGATTGGCTTACTATACCCACTCTTACCAGCGGAAGATATACACAAACCATTAAGGAAGCAAAAATTGATAACTCCATTCCCTGGAGAAGAAAACACTGGCGCTCAATCGAGTGGAACTATAATAAAGCACCCTTCTTTAAGGAGTATGCCGACAAACTGAAAGCTGTCTATGATATGGAATGGGAATCAATTAGTGGACTAAATATTCACTTTATAAAGATTCTATTGGATATACTGGATATAAAAATACCAATCCATATAGCATCAGAACTTGATATAGAAGGAAGGGCTACAGATTTAGTAATAAATATATGTAAAAAGTTAGGGGCTACTACATATATTTCAGGTATTCACGGGAGGGATTACCTTGAGGAAAGTAGGTTCAAAGAAAATAACATAGAACTAATCTATCAGGAATTCAAACACCCTGAATACAAACAGTGCCAAGAAGGAACCTTTATACCGAACCTTTCAGTGATTGACGTCTTATTTAATTGTGGACACAAGGGCTTAGGCATAATTATGGGAAAATAATCTCTCCTGTTTATATTACTCATTCCTAAGTTGTTGACCTTTCGTAGATAGATTGTATACTCTAACCTTTTCTATTAAGCATTATGATAGAGAAGCTAAATTATCCACAAATAGGATTATTAGTACTGTCGTGGTTTGCAGCTGACCTACTCTCGCCTATAATAATACGTATATCTCATAGTATTGGTGCTGTGGATAAACCACACTCATATAAAATACATAAAGAGCCAATATCTTTCCTCGGCGGACTAACAATATATATAGCTTTCTCCATAGCCATATTTTCTATCCTTAGATTTGAGAGTTTCGATGCAAATAGGACTTTATTTGCCATTATATTCGGGGGCTTCTTCGTGGTAGTAATTGGTATGATAGATGATTTCAAGCCAACCTCTGCTGTCATAAAGTTAATAATACTCCTCGCTTCAACTTATCTGCTATCGCACTTTGGTATAAAAATTACAATATTCGGAAATGATACATTGGATATGATACTAACAATGCTATGGATAGCTGGAGTAACAAGCGCAATGAATAGTTTAGATAATATGGATGGCGCATCTACAGGTGTAGCCGCTATAGCATCCTTCTTCACATTTATTGTAGCGTGGTATTCTACTCCTCCGCAAAAGGGATTAAGCTATGTTTCTATAGCAATGTTTGGCAGTTGCCTTGGTTTGTTACGTTATAATTTTAAGCCGGCGAGGATTTTTCTTGGGGATAACGGCTCTCTACTGTTAGGGTTCCTATTAGCAACTATAACAACCTTAGCGGGATGGTCGAAAGAAGACCCCATTAAAGCGATTGTCATCCCCTGCTCTATATTAGCTGTCCCCCTTTATGATATAACGCTATCTACTATTTTGAGATATAAAAATAAGGTCGTGTCTAACTTCATAGGTGCCATAACATACTGCGGGCGAGACCACCTCTCCCACCGCCTCGTAGCACTCGGCTTATCGGAGCGGGAGGCAGTCCTGATGCTGTATCTTTTCGGCACCGTAAGCGGCGCTACGGCTATACTATTCGCCAATGACGCCATAACACCCAAAACATATATACCCGTAACCCTTCTCGCTATAATGGTGTTGGTCGTAACGGGCGCCATCCTCGATAAGGCAAAGGTATATGACAAAAAAGAAGAGCCAAAAACCGATAAAAATGCCCAAGCATAGGTCGCGAATCCCGCCCCCCGGCGGTCCTATTGACAAAAAGGGCTATAACAGAAGGAATGCGAAAAGAGAACTCAGAACAATCGTCGAGAACTTTAAGAAAGGACAACTATGACACTAAAAAACACCTCCCGCAAGATTCACAAGAAAGCCATTGTCATCGACACGCACGCTGATACCGTCGGCAGGATTCTGGATGAGGGGGTGGATATATCTAAAAGAACAAAGAACGGACATATCGACATCCCCCGCCTCAAGAAAGGTGGCATAGACGTGCAGTTCTTCTCCTGTTGGATTGACCCGAAATATATAAAGACCAAAGGATGTATCAAACGCACCCTCGATATGATTGACGCTATTAAAAATATGGTGGCAAAAAATCCCAAGCATATCGCCCTCGCCAGAAGCGCCTCCGACATAATCAAAATAAACAAGCAGGGCAAAATCGCCGCAGTTCTCTGTATAGAGGGAGGACACGCCATCGAGGACGACTTAGCCGCCCTCCGCCTCTTTCACGAGCTTGGCGTCCGATATATGACCCTCACATGGATGAATAACAACAACTGGGCTGATGGCTCAGGCGACAAACCAAAACATAACGGCTTGACGCCCTTCGGCAGAAAGGTCGTGAGGGAGATGAACTTGCTCGGTATGATTGTGGATATTTCGCACGTCTCAGAGAAAACGTTCTGGGATGTCCTAAAAATTGTAGATAAACCCGTTATAGCGTCCCACTCCTGCTGTAAAGCAATCTGCAATCATCATAGAAACCTCACGGATAAGCAGATAAGGGCTGTGGCGAAAAACGGCGGCGTTGTTTGTGTGAATTTCTACTCAATGTTCATAAGCGACAAATTCAGGATAAAGGAAAACAGAAATAGACCTACGATAGACGACGTAATAGACCACATAGAGCATCTCATTGCGGTCGGCGGGATAGATAATGTTGGTTTGGGGTCGGACTTTGACGGCATATCCCACCTCCCCATCGGTCTCGAGGACTGCACAAAGATACCCTCAATCACGGAGAAACTGCTCGAGCGCGGTTATAGCGGAAAGGACGTAATGAAGGTTTTAGGTGGGAATACCTTGAGAGTGATTAGAGAAAATTGTTAAAGGAAGTGAACAAACCCCATCAACGGACAGCCCGCTTTTACGGATAAGGGCTCTCATTAAGCCAGGACCAAGCTCTTTATGGTCAGGAATACTTAGATGGATTTTGACTCCTTGCTTTATAAAAATCATATGGCTACCTTTCTGACGGTCGAATGACCAACCTGCTCGCTCAAATGCCCGTGCGGCTTCACGGCCTGAAATTAGCGGTATCCTGCTTCCCATATTTCAGGATGTGCCTGTGCCGTCTCAAGCCAGCCAGCTATCGCCTCTTGAAGGTTATCTAACGTCTCTGTCTTTGTAGTCCCCTGAGTTACACAACCAGGCAGAGAAACACATTCTGCAACCCAATACCCTGCCTCGTCTCGAGTAATGCGAACCTTAAATCTTACCTTGGGAACGGTTACATAGGATGTCACAACTATCTCCTTTCAAAGCTCTTGAGCGAATTATACCTTAATATATGGGTATGTGTCAACACCGTTAGAAATTATTCTAATCGGAGGACTACCTCTAATTTGAGAAGAGAACTTACAATACCAACTATTTCTAACGGGGTCAACCTCTCTTACAACAACATCATCTACAATCGTCCTATCAGTTCGTTTATCCTCCTTATCTCGAAGTTCAGCCCACGTTCCTGATTGTTCTTTATATCCTCCATCTTTTGGGAGAATTCGGTCTTATCACCAATCATGGTCTCTATGCCATTTTTATCCTTCACCTTCATATTCT
>MHYJ01000065.1 GCA_001828445.1 Planctomycetes bacterium RBG_16_43_13 | reverse complement strand
AATGTCTCCTGAACCGTCAAGAACCGTGCTTCTATATTCACAACTATGTTTGAGGCACTTCTTAAGTCCTTAAGAAATTTCTCCAGTTGTTTGTGCAACTCAGGTGATGCCTTCACAATTAGGAACTTCCCTTGAGGCGTTACACTATTATCACCACCTGTAAAATCCTTTATAGTTTGCTCTATAAATTGTTTCAGTGTATCTATATCGAGTGGCGTTCTCGTATCACCGGCAAACGTTGTTGTGGATAGTGGGCCTGCGGCATTTATGGCACCTTCTCCTGGCGTCAGTTGCGGGTCCCAGCCAGGAAAATCCTGAATACCATAAATAAGGTCTGCTACGTCATAGAACTCAGTTACTACAATCTTTTTAAGGTTATCAATGGTAGTAATTATAATTACACCATTCTCTATCTTGTATCCGAGTCCTTTACCTCCGAGTATTATGTTGAAGGCGCTCTCAAGGGGTATATCTTTTAGTTTAATGGTTACTAATTCTGTGGCAGGGTCCTTACCTCCTAAATCGCCGAATATTATGTTGAGTTTTGTAAAGTCACGTATATAGTCGATTACATTAGCAAGTGGCTGACCAGCCACATCTAAGGATATCTTTATTGATTTTAGTTTATCATACACCTCTCTATCTTCAGGTAAAACCACGGATTCTCCTTTTCCTATGCTCTTAGGTTTCCGCTTGCTTATCTCATTCCAAGTATCTTTATCCACCCATTTTATTATCTCTGTCTGTAATATAGAGCTCATATCTACGTTTTCAAATACCCTCTTCCAGTGCTCCACGTCTTCTTGTAGATTCTCTCTCGCAGCTTTTTTGTGAAGTAGACGTTGGGATACTTCCTTAAGCTCCATAGCTGGTTTAATATTGGGATTTATGTATATAATCTTATCACATAGCGCTATTGCCCCTTCATAGTTTTCCCTCTCAAATTCTATCTTCGCCTGGTCAAAAAACAATTCTATACGTCTTTTCTCCTCAAGTTTCTGTATGTAATCCTGCCTTTTCGCCTCATCCTCGATGAGCTTTCCCCTAAGTTTCTGTTCTTCTAACTTTTTTGTCTTATATGCGACCTTGGTCTTTTCGAGCATCTCTTCTGACTTTTTCGTCAAAGTGTCTATAGTTGCATTTGTAGGCGGCCATTTAGACATCTCTATCACTATCTTAAATTCTCGTTCAGCGTTCTCGTAGTCAGTCGATTCAAAGTATCTGATACCTTTGTTATAGATATTCTCTACCTCTAAAACCTTCTGCTGTATTTTGGCGTGCTCTTCCTCCATCTGCCTCTTAAACTGTTCGGATTCTATGGATATCTTCATCTTACCTGAAAGCATTAGCACCTCTTGTAACATTGCTTTCGCCTGCAGATGAGTCGGGTCATTCTCTAACGCCTTTTTTAGTTCTACCTCTGCCTTTTCAAAATCGCCCCCTTCACGATAACTTAATCCTAATCTATAGTATGCCTCTGCCTGTGCCTTCTTCTGTTCATCAGCCACCTTAGCCCGCTCCGCCTCCTTTTTTATTATGCCCTGCCATTTATCTTGATTGTTGTTAGCAGGCGCCCCTTCCTGATTATTCTGGGTATTACCATTTTCTCTTTCCTGAAATCGTGTCTCTACAGGCATCTGACCTTTATCTACTTTAGTGTTAATCACAGCCCCTTGAGGTTCGCTACGTTTACTGTCATTCTGCAGGTCTGCCGATTGGCAGGACAATATACATAGGACTAATCCGCTAAATAGTGCTAAATTTGGTTTCATATTTTACGCTCCTTAATTAGTTTATTATTTTTTATCACCCTTTTTGGCGTTATTCTTCTTTGGTGTACTCTTGGGGATATCTACCTTTTGGGGGTCAACTTTAGGTTTAGGATCTATATGATCTACACAACGTTTATCTGGCCCCTTTGGCTCATTACCATTCCCCCATATTTTCTGCTCTTTTCCTTCGTCATCTACATATATAAAGCCATCATCAACCTCTATAGTAACTTTCTCCATTACAGGTTGATGGAGAGGGTTCATCAACTCCTTGGACTTACACTCTAAATATGAGACCTCCACTTTCTCTTTCTCATTAAAACTCTTTACTACATAACCTGTGCTAAAATCAATTTCCTTTTGCTTAGGAAGTTTTGCTCCGAATGCTGTCTCATTTATCAGTTTTCTATCACCAATTTTTTCACCCCTTTTATGCCGAAACGTACCTTTATATGAGCTACCATCAGTAACCTCAAACTTCTCAACAGTAACTACAGCAGTATCGCCCATTACACCTTTGTAAGATATTTTGAATACGCCCTCTGACTTTACAACTATTCCCTTACTCGGTTCACTTCTGTCGCTACCTTCGGTTTTTACATAGCCGATGTTATCAGTTATGCTCAATATACGGTATTCATACTGGGTTTTAGGTTCGACCTTAGTATCTGTAAACTTCTTAATGGCAGCATCCACGATGCCAACTTCTTTATAATCAGCATCCACAACTTTCTTTTTCATTATAGCATATGACTTTGGCTTCAACATCTGATAACCTGAAGGAACACTACCATCTTCCCACTCGATTATGATACCCCCCATATTAGCCATTACACTTTTTAACAAAGGTGCTGGCATCTTAAGCGGGTCTACACCCTTACCAATGGGCTGAGCACTACGGTTGACAATAGGAGGAATATAACCAATCCAGTTATTACCCTCTAAAGGAGTTATAACACTGTTCCATGTCTTAGGAGAGAAATCTGTCCCCTTATCGCTATTTGCTGCTTGCATTGACAACCTCTCTTTTATTTTATCAACCCTTTCTTTTAATGTCCTCATATCGGCATTCCCATTTGCTGACGATGCCCCGAATATAAAGTATGATAACAAAAGTGCGATTGCCCCACCTAAAATAACCTTCTCTATATTTCTTGATAACAAACCTTTAATCGCCTGTATCTTCATAATATTCTAATATCCTACTCAATCCAATGTATATGACGTAAAATCACAAGGATTTCTTGCACAATATCAAAACTAAATTTTATATATCCCCCAGCTTTTTATATCCAGCTATTCCTGACTGCCAAAATTCTGTTTCTTTGTCGGGTCAAAATCTATAACTTCACAAACCAAAAGTAGTTCCATAGGATTGGGCATAATCTTAGGTTCCGTTGCATTATATTCTATAGTTACCTCATCCTCAAGGGGCTTTGTTATCTTCATCTCACAACCACGAAGATTAATTAGTAGCTCTGGCTTCATACTTGTAGAGAGCAGGTTACTTATAAACTTTGGTATATCATTATAATATATATTCAGCGATACGCCGAATGTTATCGTATTACCGAGCCCATCCGGTAGCTGATACTCCTGAAACGTAGCAACTTTAGTTTTAGGCACACCTGGATAGTCATATTTAGGAGTAGCGCTTCCACCTGCAACTAATTTGTCAAAGAATGTAATTTCATTAAGCTCATACATAATCAGATTGTTCGGGTTATTATTTAGTATAACATTTGCAACTTTCTCTCTAATCCAATATCTTTTCTGTATCTTTTTTAGGGTAGGAACATCATAATTAGATTGAACTATCTCCCAATTAAATGCATTGGGTTTATTTGCCTCATCAGATGACTCAAACCATATACGCCTTTCCTTGAAAGCCCTTTCTAATGCCTCACGTTTATCTCTGTATTTGCTGTCAAAAAGCCCTACAGGAGGTGTCTCTGGTAAACCATCGAACCATTTTTCTAAAGTCGTGTCATATGTCTCATAGAATTTTACTACCTCATCGTACTTAGCTTTATATACATCCCTCTTCTTTATCAATTCATCTATATCTTGCCTACTGTATATACCTGACGAATCTATTATTCCTTTTAATGTATTTGATTTCTTCAGTATGTCACTATTCAATGTAGATTTGCGACTTAGTTGAGGCACTATAGAAACGGCAAAAAATATTACTAAAACTATGCCGGCAGACACCATACCAACCCAAAATATGTTCTGTCTTAACTTTTCCATAGTCAGTTACCTATGTCCCTGTAACGTCAGTAAGCATACTTATTGTGAATGTTACCTTAAATCTGGTAAATTTTCTTTCACCTTCTTTTCCCCCTTTATGGCTCTGGAAATCTTTAGGTATTAACTCCGATATATCACCTTCATCCTTCGCCTCATAACCTTCCTTCTCTTTTAGTTTAAACTCATTAGCAACAGGTTCGACTATCTTCTTAATCACAAAGTTCCTCCCCTCCTCGGATGTGGCTCTTTTTGCTATTGCACAATCAATTGTAACATTTAATACTCGATTTCTTGAAAATATCTTCTGCCCTGGAGATGGAACTTTATCCGTCTCATCAAGTGTCCAATCCAATACCCACAATTTATCTTCATCTTTCAGCTCTTTAGAAGAGTTATCAGGCAGACGTGGATTTAATATATTCATAACTCTGAGCATAATATCTTTCTCAACAGCTATCGACGCCAAGTTGTTAAGCGGCTTCAGAACATCGTCCATAAATGATGCATCATCATATGCTTTTTTATTGCCTTTATAGTCGTTTTCTACAACTGTGGCCGCTTTTAATCCCTTATCAAGCACCTCAATCTCGTTACCCAAATTCATATAGAACATTAATGCCAAAAGGTATATCACAGCCACTGTAGCCACAAGAAAAGGCTGCTTCTTCTTAAGCTCTTTTTCTTTCAGATACAGCGGAGGAAGAAGATTTACTTTATTCTTCGTCTCATTTAGTCCTTGAAGTGCTAATCCAAAGGCAACACCAAGAGCAGGTATCTGTTCCTGTAATTTCTCCATATTTACCTTCTCACCAACCTCTATGCTATTTAGTTTGGATATATTAAATAAGGTAAGTCCTAATGACTGGGGTATATACCGCTGAAAATTTATCGTTTTAGAGCCGTTGCCAAGTAATATTATCTTTTCGAGTTTTGTCTGTCTCGAGACAGATTTATACCATCCAATAGATCTGTGAAGTTCACCAATTAGATCCTTTAGAACCGGCTGTATTGTGTTAAATATCTTACTTCCCTGAGAGGATTGAGCTACTTTAATCTTTAGCTGTTCTGCCTCTTCAAATGATACATTAAACTCCTTTTGTATTGCCTTGGTAATATCATTACCTGTTATAGGTATATTTCTAATCCAGAATTTGTTACCCTCAATTATAATTAAATCAGTATTATCAGCACCTATATCTACCACTACACACAGTTCTCCTGTCTGCCCCTCTCTGAAAAGAAAATTACATAGTGCAACTGGAGCAAACTGAACCACATCTACAAATAGACCTCCTTGTTTTATATTATCAAGCAACTGTTCTACTACATCCCTCTTAATTGCAAATAATATTACCTCTTTCTCCTCATTCGGTTGATATTGTCGATCTACAATCTGATAGTCCCACATAACTTCATCTATAGGAAATGGTATCTGTGATTGTGCTTCATATTTTACTATCTCCGGTATTTTGGCATCCTCTATAGGCGGAAGTTTTATTAAACGATTGAAGGTAGAATGGCTTGGAAGGGAGCAAGCAATCTTATCACCTCGTAACTTGTTTTCTGACCTAAACTGAGCAATTACGTCCTTTATCTGTTCCTCTATACCCGCTTCGGATGGCTGATAATTTATAGTAACAATATCCGTTACTACTATTGAGCTTTCGCTCTTTTCCATCCTCACACATTTTATTGAGGATTTACTTATATCTACACCCCAAACCCCTTTTGTCATTCTTACCCCCTAAAAGTCCGTTATATAAGACGAAGAACGGAGGGTGATTTTACTTAAATATTCGTAGACGTTCAACATAAATTATGTTTTGCTGTATAATTAGTGGTGTTATATCAGACCTGTAAGTTCACATACCTTCTTAATATCTGCTTCATATATCTTTTGGTCAGCTGGATTACGCAAGATATACGCTGGATGATAGGTCGGGAAAATCTTCATATTGTTATAGTCATGTATCCTCCCCCTCAATTGTTTCATCGGTTCTTGAGTAGAGAGCATTGCTTGTGATGCCACCCCTCCTAATGTGCAGATTATCTTCGGCTTAATGCGGCCTATCTGTTTGAATAGATATGGGATACAAGAAACTATTTCATCTAATCGTGGTTGCCTATTCTCTGGTGGGCGACATTTTAGTATATTTGCTATATAAACCTGACTACGTGAGATGCCTAATTCCTTTAACGTTGCTGTTAAGAGCTTGCCAGCACGCCCGACGAATGGTTCGCCTTGCAGGTCCTCATCATGACCAGGTGCCTCTCCTATAAACATAAGCGGCGACTGCAAACTACCTACACCAAAGACCACTTTGGTTCTCTCCTTATGTAAATTACACTTGGTGCAGGAAAGGACTTTATTCTTGAATGACGCGAATTCGCTATCTTGCAAATCACACACCCTACCAGAGGGTAAATGCTCGTCAACGGTTACTATTTTTTTATATGAACTTTCACCTGCCGTTTCGGTCTGTCCTCTTAATTCTGCCCCAACCCCTTTAGGTATGAAATCAGCCCCCATTAACCGTTCAAGTTCAAGTAACTTCTGTATATTCTTTTTGAGATACTCTCTATCTTTGACGTTCATTATCGGCACCCATTCCTAATAAATCGCTTTGCCCATTTTACTACGGTCATCTCTGCATACTCAATATTGCTGTTTATTGTTGCACCAGATGCACGCGGATGCCCACCGCCACCGAATTTAGCAGCAAGCTTTACACCATCTATACCCTTATCTGTACGAAAACTTATCTTAACTTTATTCGACTCTCTTGTTTCTCTAAATAGTATTGCAATAGCTACACTTTTTAACGACTTTATAATATCTATGTACTCCTGCGTCTCGCATGGCACAAAACCATGCCGTTTAGTCATTTTTCTGGTAAGGGTTACCCATGCTATTTTCCCACGCTCGGCGGTCTTTATGTTGTTAATGCACTCGGCTAAAAGTTTCAGTTGGTTCAGTTTCTTATTGCGCCAGAGTTTGTTAGTAATATCAGACGGCTCTACGCCGTATGAAAGCAGTTCGGCGGCTCTCGAGTGGGACGCTACGCTCGTATTCGAAAATGAAAACCGCCCCGTGTCCGTTACGAGTGCCACATAAACATTCGTTGCCATATCCCTGTCCACCCTCACACCCGATGCCTTTATCAGTTCATAAACCATCTCGCCTGTTGAGCTAAACTTCGGCTCTATCCAGTTTATGTCGCCGAACCTGTCGTTCGAGGCGTGGTGGTCTATGTTTATCTTGAAAATATCCCTCGGCAGAGCATCCCCTATCCGCTCAAGCCGCTCAAAATTCCCAGAGTCAACCGTGAATACAGCATCATAACCTTTCTTCAAATCCTTAGGACTATTCCCCACACTATCCGCACCGGGCAGAAATCTATACTCCACCGAAACCCCTCCGTCGCAGACAGCGTGTGAATTCTTCCCCATCCGCCTCAACATAGTATTCAGTGCGATTTGCGAGCCGAGCGCGTCTCCATCGCTCCTCACGTGTGCAGAGACGAGAAAATTGTTATGACTCTTAATAAATCTGAGTATCCTCGTTATCATCTTTTTTGATGACACACTAACCCCGTTAGAAATCTCTGCTATCGTAAGTTTCTTTTTCATATCTTATTTACTCTCCATCATTGGTATTTCTAACGGGGCTAAGCCCGCGCTTCAACATAGTTTCTCCCTACCTTCGTTACAGTTGCCTTAACTAAATCTCCGACCTTCACCCCGTTAGAAATACTTGCTACTGTAAGCCCTGCTTCCAAATTTTCATCGCACTCTCTACTACTAAAATTTCTAACGGGGCAAGCATCTCCCAAAACCACCGTCTTTATGTAACGTTCCGAATACCCGCTAAATTTCGCACCGCTATCCTTGCTCTCTACCAAGACCTCGACCTCTCTCCCCTCGAACCCCTTATAATAATTGTGCATCAGTTCTCCCGCCAATTTCTTAAGAATCCAAAATCGCTCCTTCTTCTCGGCGGGAGGAATCGTCTCCGTCATTCTGGACGCATCTGTCCCGATCCTGTGGCTATAAGGAAAAATATGTATTCTGCTAAAGCCCACCCGCCTACACACCTCCAACGTGTTCTCGAAATCCTCCTCCGTCTCGCCTGGGAATCCGACTATCACATCCGTCGTGAATGCCGCCCCGCTCACCCTCTCATTAACTCTATCAATCGCACTTAAGAACTGCGCCGTATTGTAACGTCGTCTCATCCTATGCAACACCTCATCATCCCCCGACTGTAGCGGCAGATGTAGATGCGGACAGAGTTTGCCGCCTGACGCCATCATCTCAATCAGTTCCGATGTTATCTCGTTGACCTCGATGGACGAGAGGCGGATGCGTCTGATGCCATCTATTCTCGAAATTTTCTCTACAGCCATCGCCACACCCGACCTGCCGTCCAAATCCTTACCATAAGAACCCAAATGCACGCCTGTCAGGACAATCTCTTTATACCCATTATCTGCGAGCCGTTTTGCGTCGTCAATGACGTCCTCGATTTTTCTACTCACATTCCCGCCCCGAACACTCGGGATTATACAGAATGAGCAGTTGAGGTCGCATCCGTCCTGAACTTTTAGGAATGCTCGGGTATGCCCTTTGAAGTAGGAAATGCGAGTGGAGAGTGGAGAGTGGGGAGTGGGAAATGGGAAATTCCGCCTTCCCCATTCTGCATTACTTACAACTGCTGATACATTAGGAAGACCTAAAAACTCCGCCCTATTCGACACCGCCGCACAGCCCGTTACTATTATCCGTGCGTTGGGATTTTCCCTGCCTAATCTTTTTACGAATCGCCTCGCCTCCCGATACGCCGTCTCTGTTACAGTGCAGGTATTCACTATGATAGTAGAGGGCGTGTCCGCCTCATCTACCTCCCTGAATCCGTTTGTGGCTAAATGCTCCCTCATCACCTGTGTATCGTATTGGTTCACCTTACAACCGAATGTGATGAATGAACACCTTCTACTATTATTAGCTATCATAAGGAGGGTCTACTCTAATAAGTCCGTATCTGTATTACAAGGGGTTTTTCCGTTAGTAATAAGTAAGTCGCCTGCGGCGGGGCGAATTTCTAATGAAGGCACACGCCACCCCTTACTTCCTTTATCTTGACTTTCTTATATTTGAGTGTAGTATCAAATCATATTAAGTTTATATGAAATCTGCTACTAACGATATATCTATCTCTGAGAAGAAGGGGCGGCTGAAGGTCTCGCTGAAGATTGTGAATGTCCTTCGTATGGCTACGGCTGTGTTGGGCGTTATGTGTTCTATGGTTCTATTCTATCTTATAGTAGTAGGCCAACTGACTAAACCGAGTGCGGCGGCATCTTTAGTTCCGACTCTATCGGAGTGTTCCGTCTGTAATGGCTACGGATACGTCTATTTTCGTAGAGTGCCAAGCGGTATAGCATATATAGGGGCACCGAATACCGTTGACTCTGCTATATTGCGGACAGACCGTTATGCCTTTATAGAGCGTTGTGGTGCTTGTATTACAGGAACCGTATCACAGCTGGTTCCTTATATAACAATCATACTCGAGTTATGCCTTATCAGTATTTTTGTGCGGTTGGGAGGTAAAAAGAGTAGTTTGCAGATACGATTAGGCCATATTAGACAGCAGATTCGTTTCGAAAGCGGGAGAAAGGGTTAGAAGGTGCCAGGCGTCAAGAGAGCGGGGATAAAATGGGCTTCATACATATCAAATAAGATTGACAATAATTCTGCCGATATATATAGTGGTATTAAGGAGAGCAACTATGGATATTACAACAACAGTGCTATTCATATTCGTATTTATCCTGCTAATCGCATTGGCGGCAGGGCTTACGGATGCCGGGAGGCGCCGTCGCCACCACCGTAGCGGGCATAGTAACAGTAGCGAGAGCCATCATAATAATAAGGTTATGAGAAGGTAGGAGTTGTTACTTGACCTGATATAAATAATCGAGTGGCTAATTCCCCATTATTATAACAAACATTCCAAAGAAGAGTTGATTACGCCCTACCATTTTATTACCATACTACCCTATGTCTAAAAAGCGGGTTCTACTTGCGATGAGCGGCGGCATAGATAGTAGCGTCTCCGCATATCTGCTTAAACGAGATGGATATGACGTCGTCGGCGTATTTATGCGTAATGGTGCCTCATTCAAAAGCGAGCACACGGGTTGGCACTCCTGCTGTAGCGCAGAAGATGCATACGATGCACGGCGGACGGCGGATATTCTTGGCATACCATTTTACATCCTAAACTTCGAGCAAGAGTTCAACACAATAATTAACTACTTCGTCAGTGAATACAACAGGGGCAGGACACCGAACCCATGCGTAATGTGTAACAAACTCCTCAAGTTCGGGAAACTCTTTGAATATGCTAATGGGTTGGATGCGGATACGATAGCGACCGGACACTACGCAAGAGTGGAACACCTTAATACTAATGGAAATGGCGACCGCTTCTTACTCAAAAGAGGTAAAGATCCCAGCAAGGACCAGTCATATGCCCTTTTCGGCTTGAGCCAGTTGCAACTTGCGAGGACGCTCTTCCCTGTAGGCAACTACCTGAAGCAAGAGGTGCGGGAGATAGCTCTCCGAGAAAATTTGCCTGCAAAGGATAAACCTGAAAGCCAAGAGATATGCTTCATCCCAGATGATAACTACGGGCGGCTCTTGGCTGAAAAAGTCCCAGAAAATATCAGTGAAGGCATTGTAAGAACTATGGATGGCAAGGTCGTCGGCAAACATAGCGGTTATCAGCTTTTTACAATAGGACAGAGAAAGGGACTGGGCATCGCGCTCGGGAAGCCCGCCTATGTAGTGGACATCAATGCAGAGGAAAATACAGTAACAATCGGAGATGACAAGGATTTATTGAGAGAGATAATGCTCGTAAGAAATGTGAACTGGGTTTCGATTGAGCCACCTGATATAGGCACGCACATACGGGCAGATAGTAAAATAAGGTATAACCACACAGCCGCACAAAGTGAGGTGGAGGTTCTGAAAGGTAACAGTGTTCTTGTGCAGTTCGCCAGACCGCAGAGAGCTGTAAC
Organism: Planctomycetes bacterium RBG_16_43_13; assembly: GCA_001828445.1. Next base: position 6,851 of record MHYJ01000065.1, on the reverse strand, counting down.
GCCAGGACAGGCGGCGGTATTCTATCAGGACGACGTGGTAATCGGCGGCGGATGGATAGAGAAGGGGGATAAATAATATAAATCTCTTTGTCGATTGCTGATTTTGCAAACTTTAGTATTGACAACTGGGAATTTTGTATTATAATTGTTAAGCCAATAAACTTTAAGGGGATAAGAAGATATCTATGAAAAAAGTTGTCTTAGCAATAATAGCGATGGGGATAGCTATTTTGGGGGGCGTGAAGGTGGGTTCCGCCCTTTACCAACAGGAGAAGGCAAAGAAGATATCCGCTATAAGTAGTGCAATTGATAGCTGGTATAAGGTTACAGCAGGAAATAGGCATAGTGGTTACCAGCATAATCGTTTAACGCCGCGTACGCCTGCCTCCCTCGGATACGACTATTCAGAGGAGGGGGAACTCTACATATCTGATACCAGTATGTCAGTAACTATAAAGGCAGTGCTTAATAAAGAACTCAACTCTACTTCATTTACCTACACGGTGTCAGATAACACCAGAAGTATATCCGCCGAATTAGCGGAATCTGGGGGAATAAGGTCTTTAGAATCGACAGACCCGTCTGGCAATAAAAAATATTGGGAGATTTCACCTAAGGACGAGATATACCCTACCATATCTGTAGCACTCTTCGCACTGAAGCAGAAAGAACTGTTAAAAGAAGGAAGCAACATAAAAGTAAAGATATGTAATCCAATAGTTGCTGGAAACATTCTGATAACTGGTAACGTAAAAGTAGCAGGTAAGCAGAAAAAGAAATATCTAAATAAAGATGTAGAGATTACTGTTGCGGAAGTAAGCGAGGCAGGCATATCATATAAGGCATACTTGGATAATTATGGCAGGATATTAGAGTCCGACACCAGTACTGCTAATATGAACTTCTTAATAGTAGCAAGTTCTGCAGATGCGATGGGGAACCTTTCTCCTGCGGTTTCACAGAAGGGGAGGAGAGACCCGTTCAGGAAATCGCACGTCCTAAGTGGAAAAGAAGGCAATACGCCAATAGTGAGACCTTCTTCTAGCGATTCAGAGGATTGGAGCGGAGAAAAGTCCCTCGTAATAAACCAGCAAGATGTGGAACGATATATGGCAGAGATAGAGAAACTATCGCAAGATTTAGAAAAAGCGTCTAAAAATGAGATAGGGCTAAAAGCCACCTACGAACGATTTGTTAAAATCTATAAAGGGCTAATAGATATAGTAAAAAGCCCCATCTACAGAGACAAATTAACAAAACTCAGGCAGAGGGCAGAACAACTATATCCGGGTGCAGAGTATGCTTATAATGAAGCATCTCAACTATACAAGAACATAGTTGACAAATTCAATCAAAACAGCTGGAAGGAGATTACACCACTCTATAACCAACTAAAGTCAGTATCAGCCAGAGATGCCCTTATCGGTACGGAGTATAAAACGGCTGTGGAAGAAGTACTAGCAAAGGCAACCAAATTGGCTGAACGTGTTTCTAATAGGGAAGAGATAATGCGGCGGAATATACAGGTAAACGGCATAGCATATTACTTAGAAAATAAGCCAACGGAGGTAGATGCAAAGTTCTCTATCCTCGGTAGCGATATGAGTATCAAAGAAACAGTATACCTCACCGTTTCAAATTCCTATGCAATAGTAAATGGTAAGGCGGTAAGGGAGGGAGACCCCGTAGGCGGCGGGATATTGGTGAAGAAGATTAACAAAGACCAAGTTATATTCTCGTATAAAGACGAAGAATTGCCAATATATATTAAGAGACAATAAACGTTAAGAAAGGAATTTTATTTTAAGATCTTTTATTGGAGGGAATATGAGGGTAAATAAATTGGCGTCCACAGTTCTATTTGCGATTACCTTTTCTACTCTTATCACAACAGCTTTAGACATCCGTTCTGCCTCTGGGCAGGAGAAGAACGATGAAAAGAAGGCACTGCAGGACAAGGTCTTTGCGGAAACAATGAGAGACCTTGGCATAGTAACTATCTCCAAAAAAGATGCTACAATTAAGGAAGTGCTGGATGACCTTAGACGGCAGACAAGGATAAATATTGTCCTTGACACAAAAAACATTACAGACACCGACCGCATAACCATAGAGTTAAAAGAAGTACCGTTCAAGACAGCCCTTGATGCAATTCTCGATATGGCGGGACTAATAGTAGAGCAAGATACCCCACAACTTATAAAGATAACTAAACCACCACGGATTACACTTGATATGGTTGGCGCTCCTGTTACAGAAGTCGTAAATGTAATAGCAAAAATAAGTGGTATCAGCATCATAATCTCACCAGATGTAAAAGGTAGCATTACCCTAAATGTAAAGGACGTCCCGTGGATGGATTTATTAGACAGTGTAGTAAAAACCGTTGGCTTCACCACTGTTAAGGAGAAATACAATATCGTAAGAATAGTTGACCCAAAGGAATTACGTCTACAACTCGAGACAAGGGTATTCACGCTCAAATATATAGACCCCCCTCAAAGCTATAGGGCACAGGTTGAGTCAAATAAATACATAAAGGGCGCTACTCCAACCCCACCATCAACTCAAGATGCAATAATAAAGGATTTCACTATTCTAAAAATAATAAATACTGTTTTATCTAAAGATGCAACGGGCAAAGTTATAGGTAATATGGAATATGACATAAAATCCAAATCTCTCGTTGTAACTGATACCAAACCAGCCCTCGATAAGATAGAGTCGATTATTTCTAAACTCGACATAGAGCCGGAGCAGGTTCTGATAGATGTAAAGTTTGTAACTACCACAAACGAGGACCTCTTGAACTTCGGTATGAATTTTACGTCAGGTGCTGATGATGGTATAACTGTTTCAGCCAATCCAGTAAGAGATACAACAGGAACAACACCGGCAGAGAGCATAACACGACTGCCATTTGCAATTAGTTCAAACTATCCTGGAGGAGGTCACTATTTCTTAACCCAATATGATGTTACTGCAATGCTTCGTATCTTTAAGAGGGATGCATACAGCCGTATAGAGCAAAGACCTACTATAGCCGCCCTCGACGGTACAGAAGCGACCATATTCGTTGGCGAATCGGTTCCTTACGCTACAGTTACAGTGACAAATGATGATGGAAACGTTACCACAACCATCACTGAAGGAAGCAAATCACCTGTAAAGGTGGGGTTCCAGCTATTTGTAATACCTACTATTGTAAAAGACGCAAATAAAGTAATTATGACAATCATACCACAGAATGAGCTACTGACAGGCACGTCAGCTACCCATCCCGGCTTTGAAACATTTACTGCTGGTGGCCAGGTCATAGATCTGCCTCGTATCTCTCAAACTACTGCAGTAACTAAGATGGTCATAGATAGCGGACTAACAGCAATGTTAGGTGGGCTAACTTCTTCCACTACATCTCTCGAGGAAAGGAAGTTACCATTACTCGGCGATATACCAATAGCCGGCTATGCATTCAAACAAAAAGATGAATCTACAATCCGCACGCACTTGATAATATTCATCACCCCTCGCATCGTAAGAGGTAGTTCTATAACCGGCGAAAACCTTGATGCACTCCTTAAACAACGTCTATTTGATGAACAGAGAAAACTCGAAGAATTAAAGAAAAAAGAGGGCGAGGAAGAACTTGAGAGGATTCAAGAAAAGCGGGATGAGGAGGCAGAAAAAGAACTGGAGCAATTAAAGAAACAATAACGCAATTATTAAGTCATAGATAGTTATAATCGTTGTTGCTTTATAAAAAAGCACCTCATAGCATAAATCCTTATGTCCAACATATTCCCCTTTAGGATACATTTTACCAAAGAAGGAAAGTTACGATTTCTATCACACCACGACTTGATGAGGACGTTTGAGCGGGCTCTTCGTCGGACAGAATTACCGCTTCACTTTACGGAGGGGTTTAACCCTCACCCACACATTTCATTCCCTACCGCATTAGGTATAGGTATAGAGTCCTTCGACGAGATAGCCGAGGTAGAACTCACCTCTTGGATAGCCCCTAAACAGATAGAAATAAGGATAAATATGCAAATGCCCGAAGGTATTAAAATAAAAAGTGTAGAACCATTCGATAGAAAAAATAGGAGCGTGATTGAGTTCGTAGAGTATGATGCCAAATTTCTCAAGCCAATGCAGGATTTTCTCAAGGGAATCAATACAAGAATCGATAACTTTCTAAAAACCCCAGAGGTTATATTGGAGCGCCAATCTGACAAAGGAACAAAGCTCATAGATGTCAGAAAGTATGCCCTTGCCATAACACTAAACGGCGATACCATATCTCTCAAGATAAAGATAACCGACTCAGGCACAGCAAAACCTGAAGAAGTCCTAAAAGCACTCGGCATAGAGGTACCATCCCCTGATATACGCATCACAAAGGCAAGAACAGAAATAGGGAGACGTTAATTTATACAATCTAGAAAGTAACTCCTTGACAGACACGTTTCTAAACCTATAATCTAACATTACTTATATGATACCAGTAAGCCCGATATTAGAGGCAACAAAAGTTTCTATAACAAAGAGGATGCTTATAAACGCCCTCGAAAAAGAGGAGTCACGCGTAGCTATCACCTCGAATGGCATACTTGACGAGTTTTATGTGGAGAGGTCGTCCCGCGCTACACTGGTGGGCAATATCTATAAGGGAAAAGTAGAAAACGTTCATCCGAGCTTACAAGCCGCCTTCGTAAATATAGGACTTGAGAAAAACGGCTTCCTACATATATCAGAGGTCTATTCACCAGGCGAGAGGAAACCACCTATAAGAAAATCTAATAGATTCAGACCGCACAGGGAAAGACACATACAGGACATTCTTAAAGTCGGGCAGGAGATTATAGTCCAAGTAATACGAGATGAATTTGGCGAAAAGGGACCATCGCTCACGATGGAGGTAAGTTTACCCGGTAGATTCTTAGTCCTTACACCTATGTCTAACCAATTGGGCGTATCGAAGAAAATCACTGATGCGCGTCAGAGAGTATATCTGCGTCGGGCATTGAAGGAGTTGTCGCCGGTCCACAATTTGGGCTTCATCATCAGGACCGCCAGCCACGATACGACCCCGGCTGATTTGAAGGGAGACCTGAGTTATCTCACTCGTCTCTGGTCATCCGCACTCGCCCGCAGTGCGAACTCACATCCGCCCTTCCTAATGTATCACGAGAGTGATATGGTAATCCGCACCATCAGGGATACCTTCGCAAAAGATATAGACGAGGTTATCGTTGATGACGCCACCATCTACAGCCGCCTCCTCGACTTCTTCGAAACATCCCTCACAAAATATAAAGACCGCGTCAAATACTACAGCGGCGCTATGCCCCTCTTCCACAAATACGGCATCGAGGGTCAAATCGAGGAACTAAGCCACAGGTCCGTCTCCCTCCCCTCCGGCGGCTCCATCGTCATCGAGCAGACAGAGGCAATGACCACCATAGACGTAAACTCAGGCCGCTTCGTCAGGGAAAAAACTCCTGAAGAGACGTCCTTCAAAACAAACCTTGAGGCATCCCGCTCCATTATGCGTCAGCTCCGCCTCCGCGACCTCGGCGGCGTTATCGTCATCGACTACATCGATATAAAATTAGAGAGACACAGGAGACAAATCGAGAACTCTATGCTCAATGATGCCAAGAGAGACGCCAGCCAGATGGTCATCCTCCCTATGTCCCAATTCTGCATCGTCCAAATCGCCCGCCAGAAAACCCGCCCCTCTCTCCGCTTCATCTCCTATGACACCTGCCCTACCTGTAACGGCACAGGAATGATTAAAAATGTCGAATCAATAGGACTCGAAATCATCCGACAACTGAAAATCACATTGGAGCGGGACGACATATCCGTAGTCGAACTCCGCGTCAACTCCGACGTCCTAAACTTCATCAACTCAAAAACAGGCAACATAGAAAAATTACAGTTGCAATCCAATAAGCGAATACATATAACATCCTCGAAAGACCTCCCCGTAGATAAGGTCGAACTCGTCGGCTACAACGAACAGGGGGAGAAGGTCGTGGACTACGTGAGATAAGTTTTAATTAAGGGGACAAGAATGTGAATAACCTGAAGGTTCTAATAAATACAGCCGCAATTACCGTTTTGTTAATTTGCGTCTATTCATTCTTGGTAGGCAATAAGGTTTTTAAGGGTGAGTTTGACAATGACCCAATCGGATGGTATTTCCTGGCAAAGGGTATTTTCTGTTCTTTATCCCTTTACCTGTCGGTTCGCATACTTGAGGTGCTTTCGAAAAAATGAGGGCTGTTTAGAACTTGGGAATTGATATTTGATACATAATTTATTTTTTAATTAAGGAGAGAATATCCTGTAATCTGGGTATTTCTAACGGGGCGTGAGATAGCACTCCTTGACTACGTATGTCCTTTGTGATACAGTTAGTTTAGATGAACGACCAACAGCGACTAACTATAGGCGAGAAACTTCTCGATTTCGCTAATATTGGCGCAGGTGCTATGATATTCGGTATGGCAATGAGTGAAAGAGGATTTAATATAAACCTTGCTGTCGGTGGTGTTATTTTTTGGATTATTATGGTAGGATTCTACATATTTTTTACTAAATAGGAGGAAACTTATGGAGACAGCTTTAGCACTTTACGCTGGGATTATTTTGGCCGCAATTTTATTCCTTGGTTTGCCCGAACTAATTAGGCGATGGAAAAAGAAGAAGGTGGTAAAGTAATCTGTAGAAAATATATTTGCTATAAAAGGAGACAAAAAAATGTACGCAATCGTGAGAGACGGCTCGAAACAGTATAAGATGGAGAAGGGCAAAGAGGTATTAGTTGACCGCAAGAATAA